>CAZWMF010000116.1:0-9560 GCA_964634535.1 uncultured Opitutaceae bacterium
AATTCACGGTGGGCCGGCTCACCTTCTCCAGCAACCAGCTGATCGTGATCGGCGTGACCGCGGTCCTCATCGTGGTCCTGCAGTTCGTCGTCTACCGGACGAAGATCGGCACGGCGATGCGCGCGGTTTCGCTGAACCGGGTCGCGGCCGCCCTGGTCGGCATCAACAACGACGTCGTGATCGCCTTCACCTTCGGCCTGGGCTCGGCCCTGGCCGGGGCCGGCGGCGTCCTCTACGCCCTCAACTACCCCTCGATCGATCCCTTGATGGGCGTGATGCCCGGGCTCAAGGCGTTCGTGGCGGCGGTGCTGGGCGGCATCGGCAGCATACCCGGCGCCGCCCTGGGCGGCCTCCTGCTCGGCGTGGTCGAGACGTTTGCGGGCGGCAGCGCCTGGTCGTCGGGCAAGGACGCGATCGCCTTCTCGATCCTGATCGTCGTCCTGTTGTTCCGGCCGGCCGGCCTGCTCGGCCGCCTGACCGTGGAGAAAGTCTGATGGTCCGCCGTCCGCCCGCCCCCCACTGGGCCCTGCTCGGCGGCCTGGCCGCGGCCCTCGCGGTCGGCCTGGCCGCCGGGCGCATCAACGCCTACTTCCTTGACGTGCTGACCGGCGTGGGCATCAACGTCATCCTGGCGGTTTCCTTGAATCTGGTCAATGGATACACGGGGCAGTTCTCGCTGGGCCACGCCGGGTTCATGTCGGTCGGCGCCTACCTGTCGGCCGCGGTCACCCTGTTCCTCGGCCCCCGGCTGCTGGGCCCGACCGGCGGGGCCGGCCCGGCCCCGGCGCTGCTCTTTTTCGCGGCCCTGCTGGTCGGCGGCGGGGCCGCCGCCCTCACCGGGCTCCTGGTCGGCGTGCCGTCGCTGCGGCTGCGGGGCGACTACCTGGCCATCGTCACCCTGGGCTTCGGCGAGATCATCCGGGTGATATTTCAGAACTGCCGCGCCCTGGGCGGATCGCTGGGCCTGAACGGAATCCCCGCCTACACGACCATCGGCTGGGTGCTGGGCTTTGTCGCCCTGAGCGTGTTCGTCGTCGTCTGCCTGGTGCGCTCGACCTTCGGCCGCGGCTTCGTCGCGGTGCACGACGACGAAATCGCGGCGGCGGCGGTGGGCCTCGACGTCACCCGCTACAAGATCATCGCCTTCGTGGTCGGCGCCTTTTTCGCGGGCATCGCCGGCGGCCTGTATGCGCATTTCGAGACGACGATCGCGCCGGCCGGCTTCGACTTCACCAAGAGCATCGAGATCGTGGTCATGGTCATTCTCGGCGGCATGGGCAACACCCCGGGCGTCATCCTGGCGGCGGTGCTATTGACGCTCCTGCCGGAGGTGCTCCGGCCGGTGGCCGACTACCGGATGATCCTGTATTCCCTGCTCCTCATCATGCTCATGATCGCCCGGCCCCAGGGGTTGTTCGTCTTCGCGCGCCGCCGGCCGCGGGGCGGAGCCGGCGCCGGCTGAACGACCATGGCCCTGCTGGAACTGGACCACGCCACCATCCGATTCGGCGGATTGACCGCCGTGAGCGGCGTCGATCTCGCCGTGGCGGAGGGCGAACTGATCGGCATCATCGGCCCCAATGGCGCCGGCAAGACGACGGTGTTCAATCTCGTCACCGGAGTCTACGCCCCGGCCGAGGGCCATGTGCGCTTCGACGGCCGGGACCTCGCGGGCCTGCGGCCGGACGAAATCGTGGCCCGGGGCATCGCCCGGACCTTCCAGAACATCCGCCTGTTTGGCCGCCTCTCGGTCTTCGACAATGTGCGCGTCGCCTGCAACCTTCACCGACAGACCAGCCCGTGGCAGACGCTCGTGCGGCTGGGTCGATTCCGGCGCGACGAACAGGCGATCGCCCGGCGGGTGGACGAACTGCTCGAACTTTTTCATCTGAGCCCGCTGCGCGACTGGCCGGCGCGCCAACTGGCCTACGGCGAGCAGCGCCGCCTGGAGATCGTGCGCGCCCTGGCCACCCAGCCCCGGCTCCTGCTCCTGGACGAGCCGGCGGCCGGGATGAATCCGACGGAAAAGGCGGATCTGGTCCGGCTCATCCACCAGATCCATCGGCGATTCCACCTCTCCATCGTGCTGGTCGAGCATTCGATGCGGGTGGTGATGGGGGTCTGCCATCGGATCGCCGTCTTGGATCACGGCGTCAAGATCGCGGAAGGTTCGCCCGGGGCCATTCGCGCCGATCCCAAGGTCATCGAGGCCTATCTGGGCGAGAATCCCGGCGAGAGTCTGACCCCGCATTGAGCCCGCCATGCTGCGCATCGTCGACCTTCATGTCTCCTACGGGGCGATCACCGCCCTGAGCGGCGTCTCGCTGGAGGTCGAAGCCGGCGCCATCGTGACGCTGATCGGCGGCAACGGCGCCGGCAAGACCACGACCTTGCGCGCGATCTCCGGCCTGCTGCGACCGCGCCGGGGCCGCATCGAATTCCAAGGGGAGAACATCGCCGCGCTGGCCCCGCACCGCATCGTGGCGCGCGGGCTGGGCCATGTTCCCGAGGGCCGCCTGGTGTTCGCCAATCTCACGGTCGCCGAGAACCTCGCGATGGGCGCCTACCTGCAGCGCGACCCGGCGCGGGTCGGCCTCATGCGCGAACAAGTCTTCGCGCTGTTCCCGCGCCTCCAGGAACGCCTGCGCCAGACCGCCGGCACCCTGTCCGGCGGCGAACAGCAGATGCTGGCCATCGGCCGGGCGCTGATGGGCCGCCCGAAGTTTCTCATGCTCGACGAGCCGTCGCTCGGCATCGCCCCGCGGCTGATCGGCACGATTTTCGAGAAGATCGTGGAAATCAACCGCCTGCAGGGCATCACCATCCTGTTGGTCGAGCAGAACGCCAATCTCGCCCTGGAAATCAGCAGCCGGGCGTACGTCCTCGAGTCCGGCCGCGTCGCCCTGTCGGGGGCAAGCCGCGAACTGCGCACCCACCCCCAGCTCAAGGCCGCCTACCTGGGCGGCTGAGCCAGCCGTGCCGCGCTCGAGCGGCTTCGCCTCCGCCCCGAGGGGTGGAGACCCCAGCGCCCCGGGATTGCCAAAATGGCCCCGGTCCGGCTATAATGATCGTTTACCATCAAACTATGGCAAACGAACCGCAGTCCTTTGAGTTCCAGGCAGAGATCAAACAGCTCCTGGATATCGTCGTTCACTCCCTCTACACCGAAAAGGAGATCTTCGTGCGCGAGCTGGTCTCCAACGCCTCCGACGCGCTGGAGAAGCTGCGCCACCTCAAGCTGACCGAGCCGGCCATCTTCGACGACCGTCTCGAACTGGAGATCAACATCGCCACCGACGACAAGGCGAAGACCATCACGATCCAGGATTACGGCGTCGGCATGACCTCCGCCGAAATGGTGGAGAACCTGGGCACGATCGCCCATTCCGGTTCCAAGGCCTTCCTCAAGGCCCTGGGCGAGGGCGACCAAAAGAACGCCGGCTTGATCGGCCAGTTCGGCGTCGGTTTCTACGCGGCCTTCATGGTCGCCCAGCGGGTCCGGGTCTTCTCCCATTCCTGGCGGCCCGACGAACCCGGCCACGTCTGGACGAGCGACGGGTCCGGCCGCTACACGATCGAACCGTCCGACGGCGAGCGCCGGGGGGCGAAGATCATCGTGGAACTCACCGACGCCTGCGCCGAATACAGCCAGGAGTGGCGGGTCAAGGAGCTGATCGAGCGGTACAGCGCCTTTGTCTCGTTCCCGATCAACCTGAACGGCAAGCGCATCAATCCGATCCAGGCGCTCTGGCTCCGCAACAAGAACGAGATCAAGGACGACGAGTACACGGAGTTCTACAAGTTTCAGGCCCATGCCCACGACGCCCCCCGGCTGCGCCTGCATTTCAGCGCCGACGCCCCGCTCTCGATCAATGCGCTCCTGTTCGTTCCTCAGGACAACACCGAAAAGCTCGGCCTCGCCCGCTCGGAACCGGCCGTGGCGCTGTATTGCCGTCGCGTCCTGATCGATCCGAAGCCGAAGGATCTGCTGCCCGAGTGGCTGCGCTTCCTCAAGGGGGTCGTCGATAGCGAGGATCTGCCCCTCAATATTTCGCGCGAGACCATGCAGGACCGGGCGCTCGTCGAGAAGCTGAGCAAGGTGATCACCAAGCGTTTTCTCAAGTTCCTCGAGGAGGAGGCGAAAACCCATGCCGAAGCCTATGCGGAATTCTACCGCGAATTCGGCACGTTCCTGAAGGAGGGCGCCGCGCTCGACTTCACGCACAAGGAACAGCTGACGAAGCTGCTGCGCTTCGAGTCCTCGCTGACCGAGGCGGGCAAGACCACCGCGCTGGCCGACTATATCGGGCGGATCACGGGCGACCAAAAGGAGATCTATTACCTGATCGGTCCGAATCGGGCGGCGATCGAATCCGGCCCCTACCTGGAGGCGTTCAAGGCCCGCAATCTCGAGGTGCTCTTCTGCTACGAGGCCGTCGACGAATATGTCATGAACAGCCTGCGCGAAGTCGAGGGCAAGAAGCTGACCGCGGCCGACCACGCCGACGTGAAATTGGCGGATCTGCCCCAGCCCAGCGAGGGCGCCCTCGACGCCGAGGCGACCAAGACGCTCGTCGCCTTCCTGAAGGACAACCTGGGCGAACGCGTCTCGGAGGTGAAGCCCAGCGACCGCCTGGTCGACTCACCCGCGCTCGCCTTGAACGCCGACAAGTTCATGTCGCCGCACCTGCGGCGCATGATGAAGGCGATGAACCGGGACGAAGCCAACACGCCGCTGCGGGTTTCCCTGGAGATCAATCCGCGGCATGCCGTGATCAAACATCTGGCCGCGACCGCGGCGGCCGATCCGGCGAAGGCCAAGCTGATCGCCGAACAGATTCTGGACAACGCGCTCATCTCGGCGGGCCTCCTCGATGACGCGACCCAGATGGTTCGCCGGATGTACAAACTCCTGGAAACGGTCTGACCGAAACGGATCTCGATCGATCGGTCCGGCGGATGGCCGCTCCCTGCGGCCCGACCCCGTCAGCGTTCGCCTCGGCACGTCGGCCGCTCGCGGGTTTGTCGGCGTTAAGGTTTTCACCTAGAGTTGATTGCCAAACCCGACCGGTTCCGGATTTTCCAAGGCTACGAACCCATGTTACAAAACGGTGTCAGACCCATAAGGACTCGTTTCTCCGCCGGGTTCGGCTAAGAACACCCGGGACCCAACCGCATGTTTCACTTGTCGCCCACGGCCGGTTCCGCACCCGTCGACGTCTCCGAGCCGGCTCCCCGCCGGCGGAAACGGTCCGCCCCGGGCGGATTCAAGGCGGCCTATTTCAACCGGGAATTGAGCTGGCTGGCCTTCGACCGCCGGGTCCTGGAGCAAGCGCAGGATGAACGCCACCCGCTGCTCGAGCGGGTCCGCTACCTGTCGATCGTCAGCTCCAATCTCGACGAGTTCTTCGAAATCCGCGTGGCCGGATTGATGCAGCAAATGGATTCGGGGATGACCGAACCCGGCCCGGATGGCCTGTCCGCGCGCGAACAGCTCCGGCGCATCCACTCGGTCGTCGCCTCCCTGATCGAGGATCAGTACGGCTGCTGGCAGGAACAGCTGATCCCGGCCCTGGCCGCCGCCGGCATCCACTTCCGGCCGCCCGAGGATCTGACCCACCACGAGTTGAACTGGGTCCGGGCGTATTTCCGTGAACAGGTCTATCCCGTGCTCACGCCGCTGGCGATCGATCAGTCGCATCCGTTTCCCCAACTGGGCAACAAGACCCTCAACGTGGTGGTTTCGGTCGAGCCGGCCGACGCCCCGGGCGCGGGCGCCCCGGCGGAAGGGCCCCGCCGCGAAGCCGGCGCCACCCCCTTGCTCGCGATCCTGCCGGTGCCGCGCATCCTGCCCCGGTTGGTGGCGATCGCCCCGGCCGCGCGACGGGGGCCCCAGCGCTTCATTTTTCTCAGCGACATCATCAAGCTTTGCGCCGGGGAGCTGTTCCCCGGCTACCGCCTCAAGTCCGCCCACGCCTTTCGGGTCACGCGCAACAGCGACCTATACATCGACGAGGAAGAGGCCGAGAACCTGCTCAAGAAGATCGAGGAGGAGCTGCGCAACCTCCGGCGCGGCGCCGCCGTCCGCCTGGAGATCGAGGACGGCGTTCCCGAGGACGTGTTCACGACGCTCTGCAACTATCTCGACCTGCCCCACGAGTATGTTTTCCGGCTGAAGGGTCCGATCAATCTCCTGCGCCTGCAAAGCCTGGCCGAAATCGACCGGCCCGACCTGAAATTCCCGGTCTTCGAGCCGGTCGTGCCCGCGGCGCTGCGCGGATCGGTCAATCTTTTCGATACGATCCGCGCCCAGGACGTCCTGCTGCACCATCCCTACGAGTCGTTCACGCCGGTGATCAACTTCATCGAGCAGGCGGCCCGGGATCCCGAAGTCTTCGCGATCAAGCAGACCCTTTACCGCACGAGCGGGGACTCGCCGGTCGTGCGCGCGCTGATCGACGCCTCCCGCAACGGCAAACAGGTCACGGCGCTGATCGAACTCAAGGCCCGGTTCGACGAGGCGAACAACATCCACTGGGCGAAGCAGCTGGAGGAGGCGGGCGTCCACGTGCTCTACGGGCTCGTCGGCCACAAGACCCATTGCAAGCTTTGCCTGGTCGTGCGCCGCGAGAGCGGACACCTGCGCCACTACGCCCACCTGGGCACCGGCAATTACAATCAGAAGACCGCCCGCTTTTATACCGATCTGAGCCTCTTCACCGCCCGCGCGGGTCTCACCCGGGACATCGCCCAGATGTTCAACACCCTGACCGGACTCGGCCGTTCGCCCGCCTTCCGGCATCTGCTGGTCGCCCCCTACAACCTGCACCGGCGCCTGCTCGAGCTGATCGGCCGGGAAGCGGCCAACGCCGCCGCCGGGCGGCCCGCCCGCGTCATCGCGAAGATGAACGCCCTGGTGGACAAGGGGACCATCGAGGCCCTCTACCGCGCCTCGGCCGCCGGCGTGCAGATCGATTTGATCGTGCGCGGCATCTGCTGCCTGGTGCCCGGCATGCCCGGGCTGAGCGAGAACATCCGCGTGCGCAGCCTGGTCGGCCGGTACCTGGAGCACGCCCGCGTTTACTATTTCGAGAACGCGGGCGATCCGCTGGTCTACGCCGGCAGCGCCGACTGGATGCCGCGCAATTTCTTCCGGCGGGTCGAAGCGGTCTTTCCGGTCTCCGATCCGGACTGCCGGCGCCGCCTCATCAAGGAGATTCTGCCCATGGAATTGCGGGATACGGTCAACACCCAGGAATTGGGCAACAACGGCGCCTACCGGCCGGTGGCGGCCACCCGCCGCGTCCGCCGCTTCGACGCCCACGCCCAGTTCATGGCGCTGGCGGCCCGCCCGCGGTAGCGCGGCGCGACGGATCCCCCAAATACGGCGAAAGCTCACGGGCCGCGCCGGGCCGCCCCGGCCGCGGGCGACCGGTCGGATCAGGGCAGCGAAATTTGGATCACCGCGACCTGGGTCGGATCCGCCGACAGATTGGGCGACGGCGAACTCCAATAGGCCGTCTCCGCGGGGAGCACGGAGAAATCGAATTCCTGCGTCTCCCGGTCCCACAGCACGGGACTCACCGTGCCCTCCTTGGCGCGGACCCGGGGGGGGCGCGGGGCGAATCCGAACAGCCGGACCGCGTCCTCGCCTTGGGCAAAGAGCAGCGACACCTGGATGTCGTCCCCGGCCCGCCGATAAGCCGCGATCCGCCCGCGACCATTCGAGACCAATTTTCCCTCGTCGCCGAAAAAGGCGAAGCCGGACGAGCCCGCGTCGGCGACCTCATAGTAGCGGGTTTCCCCCGCCCCTAATCGGACCGGCACCGGCGCGGCCGCCGGCTGCCGCCAGGCCTGGCCCCGCCGCACGTCGAGCACCACCACGGGCTGGGCGAAGCCCAGTTCGGCCGGGGTGAACGCCGCGGCCGCGCCGGCGCCGGCGCGGCCGTAGGCGAACACATACGCGGTGTGCGGATTGGCCGTGTAGGTCCAGGCCACCATCGGCGCGCGCAGGCCCCGTGCGTCGGCGATGAAGCTCCCGTCCGTCGGGTAAATCGGCGCGTCGGGTTTGACCAGCACGCCGTCGGGCCGGGCCGCCCGCAGCAGGTTGCGGCGGCTCTCCGCGCCCTGGCGGTCGCCGAAGCCCACCATGCCGCCCGAGAGGTTGGCCAGCAGCAGATTGTCCGGCTCGGTGCTCTGGAAGACATCGGCCCACGGCCAGAACCCCAGGGCCCCCGCCAGGCGCGAGGTGTACAGGAACGCGTCCCAGCGGTCCGGTCCGAAGCCGTCGTCGCTCACCCGCACCGTGGTCAGGTTGTCGTACTTGACCCCCTGCAGATAGAAGCGCGGCAGCGCCATGCAATACTGGATGCTCAGGCGGTGGGCGGCGGCCGCCGCCGCCATCGCATCGGTGAACGCCTCGCCCACCCCGGGGGTCGAGCGCATGGCGGGCGAATGCGCGTAAATGACATTCAGCCAGTCCTGCTCGTAGGCGCACGCGCCCGCCCGGGCGAGGTAGCCCATCGTCCGCTCCCACCAGGCCGGATCGACCGCCGCGTAGCCGGACATCCGATACCTAGCCCGGTCGGGATTGGCCGGATCGATCCACCGGTTGTGGGTGATGAGCGGCAGGTTCACCGCCCGCTGGAACGCCGCGAGTCCGTGGGGAAACACCCCCGGGTGCGCGCGGTAGCTCAGCAGCCCGCCATACCGGTTCCATTCCTCGGCCGGCAGCCCCGGGTTCTTCGGGGCCAGCGCCTCGCCGTCCGGCCCGGTCAGGCTCTTGTAGTACCACCAACTGTCGAGCTGCAGGTAGCGGACGGGCACGGCCGCCGCCCGAAAATGGCGCACCAGCCCCTCCAACGTGCCGGCGTAGCCGAGCGCGGTGTCGTACCGATAGTAGTAGTACGCGCGATTGTCCGTCCAGTACCCCAGGTAGCGCAGGCCGGGATCGGCGTCGGCCGCCGGCGCGGTCCGCCCGGCCAGCCGCTGCAGGGCCCCGCCCCAGGCGGCCCAGGTGGCGTTGATGCCCGGCCCGAACACGAGCAGCGCCTGCTGGGTGAAGCCGGCCGGCAGGTTCGCCGCCGTCGGCGCGAGCCCGACCGCCGCCGTCCGCACGCCGTCGCCCGTCAGCTCGGCGCTGAGAAAATTCGCGGCCGGGGAGAGGAGGGCGGCGCGGCCCCGGTCGTCAAACCACAGCCAGGGCGTCCCGTTGGGCTGCGCCGAGAACGCGAACGGGGCGAAGGCGGCCTCCCGGTAGCTGAAGCAATGCAGCCCGGGCGGCAGGCGGGTGAAGCGCGGCAGCCCGGGCCCCGCCCGGGCGGCCGGCGCCAGCGCCCGCGCCGAAAACAGCACCGCCGCGGGGTCGGCGTAGGCCCGCAGGCGCCCGGTGAACGGCGCGACCGGACCGGCGTCCACCGTGAATTGGATTTCTTGATACGATCCGAGGGCGTCGGCCCCGGCCGCCCGCTGGATCGCCCGCGGCCGGGCGCCCAGGGCGCCGGCGAAGATCCAGGCCGCCGGCCCGCCGGACACCGCGTAGCGGCCGTCGCTCGCGAGCT
>CAZWMF010000117.1:0-3975 GCA_964634535.1 uncultured Opitutaceae bacterium
ATATGGAGTGAAGACGGCGGGCGGGGTCTGCTGGCCAGATACGGGCTCGGCGCCCAACCGAATCTGGCGCTGTTGGTCGGACCGAACGGATCCAGCGACCAGCGGACCGCAACCCGGTCCTTCCTGGGCGAGACATTGACTTGGATCCCGACAACCTGGGTCTACCGCAGCGGCCAGCTGCGATATGCGCTCAACTATGGCGAACTGCATTTTCCCGTGCTCCAGCAGTTGATCGACGACGCTTCGAATCGCTGGGAACACTGACTTTTCCCATGAAAATCACCTATTACCTGGAGGTTCTGTCGTCGTGGTGCCATCTCGCCGAACCCGCCTGGGCCGAGCTCAAGTCCCATTGCGGCGATCGGGTGCAATTTGACTGGAAGATCGCGCTGATGCGGCCGGAAGACTTCCCGGTGTCGCGCGCCCAATGCGACTGGTTCTACCGGAGGAGCGGAACGCTCAACCGCCGGACGGTCATGATGAATTCGGGCTGGTTGGAGCCCGAACGCAAGGGGCTCTACCTGGCCAACAATCTGGTCGCGGAGGCGGGCAAGGACTTCGGAGTGACGGACGATCGGTTGCGACTGGCCCTGGTCAACGCCGCGCACGATGAAGGAGCCAAGATCGGCGATATGACGGTGGCGGTTTCGGTTGGCGCCGCGGCGCTGGGGCTCGACGCCGCCCGGTTGCGGGCCCGGGCCGAGTCTCCCGAGGTGCGGGCGCGCGTTGCCGCTTCGACGGCCGAGTTTCATGCCCTGACGGTGACGCAGCGGCCGACCTTCGTCCTCGAAAACGCGATCGGCGACAAGGCGGTGATCTCCGGTTTGGCCGTTGCCGGGCCATTGATCGCCACGGCCGACGCGATGATGGCGGATGAAGCGGCCTACGCCGCCTATGCCGCCCACCACGGCACGGCGCCCTTGGCTTAGCACCTCCCATTGGCGAAGGCATTGAAACGCATGCATTCGATATCCATGGGCCTAGCCACCGCACGCCGAGCTGGCTTGGGGTACCATCGTCGCCGGTATCGCGATGGATACCGTTTGGACTTTTACCACCCGTTATTTTGGGTAGGAACGGTCATGCGCACGGTCTTTGCCCTCTTCGAGTCGGCCGCGATCCTGGCCGTGACGCTGGCCGCGGTGCGCGGCGAACCGGCCGGGCCGGCCGATGCCCGGCCCGCGCTCGTCCTGATCGGCGATTCCACGGTGCGCAACGGGCGGGACGACGGGCAAGGCAAGGGCGCGGCCGGCCAATGGGGTTGGGGCCACGCGATCGCCGGGTTCTTCGATGCGCGAAAAATTCGCGTGGTCAATGCCGCCATCGGCGGCCGCAGCAGCCGCACGTACCTGACGGACGGCCATTGGGCGGCCGTCTACGCGAACTTGCGCCCCGGCGACTTCGTGATGATGCAGTTTGGCCATAACGACGGCGGAAACATCAACGACCACGAACGGGCCCGCGGCACCCTGCGCGGCATCGGCGACGAGCAGGTCGAAATCGACAATCTGATCACCAAGCGGCACGAGGTGGTCCACACCTATGGCTGGTATCTGCGCCGGTTCATCACCGACGCCCGCGCGCGGGGCGCGACGCCGATCGTGTGCTCGCCGATTCCGCGGAAGATCTGGGATCCGGATGGCCGCGTTCATCGCAATCGGGCGGATTACGCCGGCTGGGCCGAGGCGGTGGCTCGCCAGGAGCACGTCGCGTTCGTCGATCTCAACGAAATCATCGCCGCGCGGTACGACCAGCTGGGCCGCGCCGCGGTGACGGCATTGTTTCCTCCCGAGGAGCACACGCATACCAATCTCGCGGGGGCCGAACTCAATGCCCGGTGCGTCGTCGCCGGTCTAAACGGGCTGAATCCCGATCCATTGGCCCCGTTCTTGGCGGGTATTAGCGGTCCGAATCTGAACAGTGGAATCATTCCACGGTAACGAATTGCGTCGGCCGGCTCGCGCGGGTTAGCAGATCGGTGGTTGAGATTGTATCTTTTGGGACCAATTTTCGCAGGTTGAGGTCAAACGAGTTGGCTTGGCCGAGACTTGGCGGCGTTTGACCACTCAGATTCCCATGCACGAAACCGATGTATCCCGATTGCCGAACCGAGTTGTTCTTCGCGAGGACGATTTGGGCAGCGCCCAGCCGCACGGTGGCGATTCGCCCTTACGGGAAGGGCCGGACGGAAGCGTTCCGGCCGGTGAGTCCGGATATGCGCCCCTGGCCTCGGCCAAACCGCGGGCCGATGCCGAGGTTTTGAATCATGCGGCCGTCGCGCAACGTGGAACCAAGACGATTCTCGTGGCCGACGAAGAATTCTCCGTACGGCTCCTGGTGGTGACCGCTTTGTCCCGATTGGGCTATCGGGTGATCAGCGCCGCGTCGGCCGCCCAGGCATTGAACATTTGGGGCGAACGCCAGGGCGACATCGACCTCGTGATCACGGATATCAAGTTGCCGGAGCGCATAACGGGAATGCAATTGGCCGTGGTGTTGCGCGCGGAGCGGCCGCGCCTGCCCCTCTTGTTCACGAGCTGCGATGATCTGGAATCGGCGCAGCTTGGCTACGTGCTCCTGCCCTTGACGCGGTTTCTTTCAAAGCCTTATTCGGCCGGTGCGCTGTGCGCGATGGTGCGCCAGCTTTTGGAGGAATCGTCTACCTTCGCCAACGGCTACAGTGCGGCCGGTCCGAATGTCGCCGGAGGACACGGCGAAATGAGTCCGCATTTTGTTTGCGGCTGATCCGCCTTGGCCGGCGGCTTCGGCGGGACCGGTCCGGGGCCAACCGGATACGGCCTTCATTTCGGGTGATGGCTTCGGCTGGCCCGCGGGTTTCGTGCGTTGGACGGGCTGCGGCGGACGCGCGCTCGACGTTTGGATTACGGGGCGGCCACGATGGGGCCGGCGGATGCCTGGGGCCAGATTTTCTGCAGCCCGTGGTCGAGATCGACCGGACCGGCGACGATGGCGATCTCGGCTGGGCGCAGGCCGGGGCGCGCGGCCGTGAGCGTGATCAATCCGGGCGTGGTGGTCGCCCGAATGGCGACCCGGTTGATGCCGCATTCGGTGTCGACATAGCGATTGTTGGTGGAAGCGAGCCGACCGCTGTTGAAGCCGCCCCGCCAGACGGCCGGTCCGCGGATCGCAAAATCGACGCGCCCCTCATCCGTGGGGCAACGGCGGCCGGCCGCATCGACCGCTTCCACGTCGATCAGTGCGACATCGGCGCCGTCTGCGCGCAGTCCGTCAGGACCGGTATGCACGGTCAGGCGAAGGCTCGCCGGCGGACCGGCGGTCTCGATCTTCTCTTGGGCCACGATCCGGCCGGCCTGCATGGCGATCGCCGACAAGACCCCCGGAGCAAAGGCGATTCGGGGGAAGGCATAGATGCAGCCCGTGCTGCCGCGATTGCGGGAACGCGGATTGGCATCGTCCGGGTCGGTGAACACGAAGGGCGTGCGTTGCACGCCTTGAGACCGTCCGTTGACGAATAGTTCGACCGCGTCGCAGCGGGCGGCCGCCACATAGACGGTCTTCGTGGTGCCGACCGGATAGGACCAATGGCCGATGATGTGGAGATCGGGCCGCGGACTCTGCATGACGCGGGAGACGTAGTAGATTTCCTTCGGCAGACGCACGCCGTCCACTTTGCCGCTGACGCGGAGCACTTCGCTGCTTTGCTGACGCCCGTCGGCATCCGAATCGGACCAATAAATCGACGCATAGGCCGACCATTTGGCGTGCGCCGGATCGGTGGAGTCGATGCGGTTCGCCAGATAGGCGGCATAGCGGGCCGCGCCCGCCAGGCAGAAGGATTCCGCGTTCCAATGGTACGAATCCTCGGGTCCCGGGTGGAACCCGAAATGCGGCGGCGAGAAATTGTCCCAGATTCCGCGGGGCGCCTCGTCCCGGAAATCTTCGGTCTCGATCAGGGGCGCCCGATCGCGCCGCGCCGCGCTATAGGCCCGGAAT
>CAZWMF010000117.1:3985-9548 GCA_964634535.1 uncultured Opitutaceae bacterium
AGTGCGTCGCGGGTCGCCAACGCGTCGGTCTCGGACGCCTGCCCGATCATCACCCCGTAGTATTCGGCGATCGGCGTGATCGCCGCGTTCGCCGCATTGTTGTCGTTGCCACGGGTGCCCATGATCCGGCCGCCGTGCGGGTCCCAGCGTTTGCGCAACTCCACCATTTCGCGCATATGCTCCGGGGCGATCACGGTGTTGCCGGCCTCCCAGAACAGAATGCTCGGGCTGTTGCGGTAATAGATCAGGGTGTCGCGCATCACCTCGGTCCGCTGTTCCCATTGCCGGCCCTGGGCATCGCGCTCCTTGTCGCCGGCCGGACACACCTCGATGATGCCGGCCCGGTCGCACGCCGCGACGTCCACCCGCTGGGGCGCGGTGTGCATCCACCGAAGGTAGTTGGCATTGGTGGAACGAACCAGGGACGCGTTCAGTTCGTGCATCCAATCGGGATAGGCCTGGCCCAAACCGGGCCAGTCGTCGACCGAGCGCTGCGCATAGCCCGTCAGCCAGACGAAGCGGCCGTTGAGCCAAACGCCCCCGGTGCCGGCTCCGCCCTTGAACTGCGTTTGCCGGAAACCGGTTTGCACCCGGCAGACATCGGCCACCGCGCCGCCCACCGTCAGGATCGAGTAGACCGTATAGCGATACGGATCCGCGATATCCCAGAAGCGCGCTGCCGCCAGCGGGCCGGACGCGCTTAGGGTTTCCGTCTGGCCGTCGACCAGATCGGTGGTGTCGCCCTCGAGGCGCGCCCGGACGATCCCCGCCGCATCGACCACCACGGCGGAGAGCGTCACCGAGGCAAAGTCGCCGGATTCGTTCCGCACCTGGCTCTCGACGTGGATTTCCGCGGTGCGCGCCGACCGATCGATGCCGTCCGAATAGATGTAGACGCCGGTGGTGCGCAGGTTTTCGTAGAGCGGCAGGGTTTGGTAGACCCGGCCGGTCAGGTGCAGCCAGGCATCGCGGTTGAGCCCGCCAAAGTTCGGATTGAAGTCGCTCGAATTCCACTCGAAGGGCGTCTGCGTCGCCGCCTCCAGGTAGTTCGCGCGATTGTCGACCGCGACGGCCAGGACATTGTCGGCCTCGGCGAAGTGCACGTGGCCGGTCAAATCCAGCCCGACGGCGGTCACGCCGTTTTCCAGAGTGCCAATGCCCACGCCGTTTATCCAGAATCGGGCCGCCTGGCGCAGCCCGTCGAATTCCAGGAAGACCTTGCCGTCCCGGGCCGAGGCCGGGAGGCGGAAATGCTTGCGGTACCAGGCGACTCCGCGATAGGCACCGCTTTGATCTCCCCGGCTGTGGCGGATGTATGCGCGGTAGGTGTCCACGTCGTTCCAGGTGTGCGGCAAGGCGACGTCGGCCCAACTCGCATCGTCGAAATCGACGCGGTCGGCGCCGGGCGCATCCTGGCGGATGAATTTCCAGCCGGAGTTGAAGCTGTAGGTGGCGCGCGGAGAGGCGGGCGCCTGGAAGGCGGGCTCGGCTCCGGCGGCGGGCCGGACTCCGGCGAGCCCCAGCGCCGCGCTCGCTAACAGGATGTCGCGAAGGCGGGCCAGGATCGGCGAATGGCCGACCGGCCGGCGACCGCACGCCCCGGCCGTCGACCGCGGAAACTCCGCCGGGCGGGTTTGGCGGCGGCCGTCGGCCGTCGGACCGGGTTTTGTCCGTGCGGCACGCACCGTTCGAGCGAGGGGAAGGCGCAAGACCATGCTTCGCTTTGGCGCGAAGAACCCGGACCCGGCGAGACATTTGCGTTCTGTCAGTCCGAAAGGTCGGGCGACGTCGGCGTCGGGCGGATTTGATCCCATATTCGGGACGGCGCGGTCTCGCGTTCGGACGATTTGGCGCGGCGTCGCGGGGGTGGCGGCGATCCTAACCCAACGGGATGCACGTGTCTTACATAAAGAGGTTGCCGATGGCATGGCGCGTGCGATAGACGGGGGATGATGATCCGACTTCGCGGCGTCAACCGGGTCTATCCGCTCAAGGGCGGCCCCTATTTTGCCTTGCGCGGCATCAACCTCGAGATCCAGACGGGTGAATTCCTGTCGATCATGGGTCCCTCGGGTTCGGGGAAGTCCACCCTGCTGCATATTCTTGGACTGCACGATTCCGGCTGGGAGGGCGAATATTGGTTTGAGGACCAGGCGGTTCATGCGCTCGGCAAGCGCGATCGGTTCGCCCTGCAAAAGCGCACGATCGGCTTCGTGTTTCAAAGCTACCACCTCTTGGATGATCTGACGGTCTACGAAAATCTGGAGATTCCGCTTTCCTACCGCGACGTTCCCAAGAAGGAGCGGCAAAGCATCGTCTGCGACGCCCTCGATCGCTTCCACATCGTGGGCAAGAAGGACCTATACCCATCCCAGCTCTCGGGCGGCCAGCAACAATTGGTCGGGGTGGCGCGGGCCTTGGTCGCGCGGCCGGCGCTCGTCTTGGCCGACGAGCCGACCGGCAATCTGCACTCCGATCAAGGCCGCGAAATCATGGAGCTATTTCAACGGCTCAATCGGGAGGATGGCGTGACCATCGTCCAGGTCACGCATTCTCTGGAGAACGCCGCCTTCGGCAGCCGAACGATCCGGCTGGCGGACGGTTTGCTGGTCAAGTGACCGACCCGCGGCCTTCCGGATTGGAGGACGACCCGTGAAAGCGCCCGCGACGTTCCGGTGGCTCCTGGTCGGGCTGCTTTTCCCAGTGGCGGCTTGGGCCGGGCCGCCCTTTGTCACCGACGATCCAGAACCGGTGGATTACCGGCATTGGGAAATCATCCTTGGATCGCAGACCGCGCATTCTCCGGAGGCGATCGTTGGCACGCTGCCCCATCTCGAGGTGAATTACGGCCTGGTGCCGGACCTGCAATTCCATGTGATCGTGCCCGATGCGTTCGACTCGACGGCCGGCGCGCCGCGCCAATTCGGCCTGGGTGATATCGAGTTGGGCGCCAAATGGCGATTCGTCGGGCAAACCGGCGACCGTCCCGAGATCGCGGTTTTCCCCCTGGTGGAGCTTCCCACGGGCAGCGCTGACCGCGGGCTGGGTTCGGGCCACGCGCAGGTATTTTTGCCGATATGGGTCCAGAAGGACTTCGGAAGCTGGACCACGTACGGCGGGGGCGGATATTGGATAAATCCGGGCGCGAATAATCGCGACTTCTGGTTTGTCGGATGGCTCGTGCAGCGCCAACTGACGAAGACCCTGGCCCTGGGAGCCGAGGTCTACCACGAGACCGCGCAAACCCTGGGCGGGGCGCCGGCCTCCCAAGTGAACGCGGGCATCACTTGGGATTTGAACGATGTCGAACACATCCTCGCCTCGGCCGGTCCCGCGATCCAGGGGCCCCGGGGCTACCAGACTTACCTCGCCTTTCAGCTGACGTTTGGTCCGGCCTCCCCGAGCGGCGGTCCCTCGAAATGAGCGCGCCCGGCCGCCTGCGCGAGATCGGGGGCGCCTTTCTCCGGCTGGGGCTGATTTCGTTCGGCGGTCCGATCGCGCATCTCGGCTACTTTCACCGGGAGTTCGTCGAGCGGCGCCGCTGGTTGGATGAGGACGGTTTCGGCGACCTGGTCGCCCTGTGCCAGTTTCTACCCGGTCCGGCGAGCAGCCAGGTGGCGTTCGGCTTGGGCAAGATTCGCGGAGGGACCGCCGGTGCGGTGGTCGCTTCGACGTGTTTCGCGCTGCCCTCGGCGCTACTCATGATCCTTTTCGCCTATGGACTGACGCGCCTGGGCGGGATCGGCAACGCGGGCTGGCTGCACGGGCTCAAGCTTGCCGCCGTCGCCGTGGTCGCCCAAGCGGTCTGGTCGATGGGGCGTCGCCTGTGTCCGGACCGCGAGCGCCTGACCCTGGCCATCGCGTCGGCGGCGGCGGTGTTGCTCGTTCCCGGCTCCGCGGTGACGATCGGGGTGATCGCGATCGGCGGACTCGTCGGTTGGTGCCGGTTGCGGGGCGACGTCCCGCTGGCTGGTCCCCGATCCGCCCAACGCACCGAGGGCGGCCGTGGCGCGATGGCCGCCTTGCTCGCCTTTGGCGTGCTCCTCCTGGCGCTACCGATCGCGGCGCGCCTGTCCGCCGACCCGGCCGTGGCGCATTTCGACAGTTTTTACCGCGCCGGATCCTTGGTCTTCGGCGGAGGCCATGTCGTCCTGCCGCTGCTGCGGGCCGAATTGGTGCCCCGCGGTTGGATTGGCGACGACGCGTTTCTCGCCGGCTACGGCGCGGCCCAGGCGCTGCCCGGCCCGCTGTTCACCTTTGCCGCCTACCTGGGTACGGTCATGCACGGTGGATCTTTCGCTTGGCTGGGCGGACTGTGGTGTCTGCTGGCCATTTTTCTGCCGGCTTGGCTACTCATGGCCGGGGTGCTGCCCTTTTGGGCCCGTTTGCGCGCTCAGCCCTCGGCGCAGGCGGCCCTGCGGGGCGCGAATGCGACAGTTGTGGGCGTGCTGCTGGCGGCCTTCTACAGCCCGATTTGGACGACCGGGGTCAGAGACGCGCGGGATGTGGCCACGGCCTTCGTCGGCTTTGCGCTCGTCGAGATCTGGCGCCTGCCGCCGTGGCTCGTCGTCGTGCTCGCCGCCGGGGCGGGCGAATGGCTGCTTCGGTAGCCGAACGCCGGTTCGGCGCGATGCGGTGGGCAGGGCCCGCAACAATTGCGCAATTCGCGCGGTGTTGGATCGGGCCGACGCGCCTACGACGACCCGTCCTGGTCGCCGTCGACCGGCGGACTGTTCTTATCCGCGGCCTCCGTTTTGTCGGCGTCCTGCTGGCGCTCGGCCGCCTTGGTTTCCTTCATCCGTTGCAGGTATTCCTGGTATTGGGTGGCGGCGGTGGGATTGGACGAGCGGGTGGCGTCGATCGGAGACATAGTGGGATGGGGTTTACGGCCGCCGGGGAGGGGCGCGGAGTGGCGCGTCTGGAACGGGCTGCCCGAGTCTAGCACGCAAATCGGTCGAGCGGTCCCGGAATGGCGTCATGAATATCGCTTCGGCCAGGCGGCCGCCGGGCCAATGCAGGCGATGGCGGCGCGGCCTTTGGTTTTGCGATCCTCTTGCTGTCAGATGGGTTGCGTGTCTTTATCCCTGGGTAATCTAAACCTGGACCGATGACGTTTATCGACGCCCACGTGCATTTTTGGGATCCGGCGATCCAGCCGTACGCCTGGCTGAGCGGCGTGCCGCCGATCGCCGATCGGCATGCGCCAGATACGCTACACGCGGAAGTCGGGTCGCGCATGCCGGAGAAGATCGTCTTTGTGGAATGCGGCGCGCCGTGGCGCGAGGAAGTGGCTTGGGTCGAGGCCCTGGCGGCGGCCGAGCCGCGCATCGCCGCGATCGTCGCCCGGCTGGCCGTGGACGCGGGCGAGCAAACCGCGGCCGACCTCGCCGAATTGGTCCGTCATCCGCGGGTGCACGGCGTGCGCCATATTTTTCAGGACGAGGGCCCCGATTTCTGCGTCCGTCCGGCGTTTGTCGCCGGAGTCCGCAGTGTGGCTGCGGCCAACATGACCTTCGACCTGTGCTGTCGGCATTGGCAGTTGCCGGCCGTCATCGATCTGGTA
>CAZWMF010000118.1:0-9470 GCA_964634535.1 uncultured Opitutaceae bacterium
CGCGGCTTCCTGCGCCGGATCAGCGGCGAGGAAGTGAACTACGTCAACGCGCCGTTCCTCCTGCAGCGCCTGGGCGTCCACGACGAAGTGATCAAGTCGACGGTGGACAGCGAATACACCGAGCTGATCCGGGTCGAGGCGCTCGCCCCCGACGGCACGGCCTCTTCGGCCGCCGGCACCGTCATCGGCAAGGGCAACGAGCCGCGCATCGTCAACGTGAACGGCCGCGAGGTCGAAGTTGCGGCCGAGGGCAAGTTGCTCGTCCTCGAGAATGTCGACCAGCCGGGCATGGTCGGCACGATCGGCACGATCCTCGGCAAGGACGGGGTCAATATCGCCGACATGTCGCTCAGCCGCCTCACGCCGGGCGGGACGGCGTACATGGTGGTGCGCGTCGACACCGAGCCGAGCGAATTGGCCCGGGCCGAGATCAAGGGGCACGCGGCGATCAAGCTGGCGAAGTTCGTGCAGCTCTAGACCGCGCCCCCCTACCGCCATGCCGACCCTTGAGGAGATTCGCGCCCTCGCCCTGCCCGCCCTCGGGTTGGCCGCGGTCGGCTATCTGCTCGGTTCGCTGCCCTTTGGCTATTGGGTCGCGAAGGCCTACGGCACCGACATTTTTTCGGCCGGCAGCAAGAGTTCGGGCGCAACCAACGTCGGCCGCGTGCTCGGGAAGCCCGCCGGTCTGACGGTGTTCGCCCTCGACGCCTTGAAAGGCGTGGTGGCGGCGGGCTGGCCGTCCCTTCTGCTGGCGCCGTCGCATGAGGTTTTCAATCTGGCGGGGCTCGTCGGGGCCCTGGTCGGCCATTCCTTCTCGTGCTTTACGCGATTCCGCGGCGGCAAGGGCGTGGCCACCGGCGCCGGCGGCTTTCTCGTCCTGATGCCGCTCGTCACCTTGATCGGCGCAGTCGTCTGGATCCTTTGCCTGCTGGTGACCCGCTATGTATCGCTGGCCTCCCTGATGGCCGCCTTCACGCTGCCCGTGGCGAGCGTGTGCTTTCACCGGCCTCTGCTCTTGACCGTGATCTCCGCATTGATCGCCATTTTTGTCGGCGTCCGCCATCGCGCGAACATCGGCCGGCTGCTGGCCGGAACGGAAAACCGCTGGCGTTCCAAACCGAGAGGGGTCGCGTGAACGCGTCGGCACCGATCAAGATCGGCCTGTGCGGCTTGGGCACGGTCGGGCAGGGCGTCTGGAAGCATCTGGACGGCTCGTTCGCGGAATTTGCCGCCCGGCTGGGCCAGCCGATCGAGGTCGCGCGGGTGGCGGTGCGCGACCTGGCTAAGGCGCGCGACGTGCGCATCCCGCGGCGCCGGCTGACCACCGATCCCCTGGCGGTCGCGACCGATCCCGACATTCAGATCGTGTGCGAACTGATGGGCGGCACGGCGGCCGCCCGCGAGGTCACACTCGCGGCCCTGCAGCGGGGCAAGATCGTCGTGTCGGCGAACAAGGCCCTGATTTGCGAGCACGGTGCGGAGATCTTCGCCCTGGCCCGGCGGACGGGCGGACATTTCTTCTTCGAGGCGAGCGTCGCCGGCGGCATTCCGATCATCAAGGCTCTGCGCGAGGGCCTGGTCGCCAATCGCTTTCCCCGGATCTACGGCATCCTGAACGGCACCTGCAATTATATCCTGACGGAGATGGGCGCGGGCGGGGCGGCCTATGCCGAGGTCCTGGCCGCGGCCAAGCGGCTGGGCTACGCCGAGGCCGACGAGTCGCTCGACGTCGAGGGCTGGGACACGGCCCACAAGGCTTCGATCCTCGCCTGGCTGGCCCACGGCGTCTGGGTGCGCCCGGAGCGGATGATTGTCGAGGGCATCGACCGGCTGACCCCGGCCGATCTGCACAATGCGGCGACCCTCGGCTACCGGATCAAGCTCTTGGCCATCATCACCCGGGACTTCGCCCGCAACGAGGTGAGCGTGCGGGTGCATCCCACGCTCTTGCCGGTGCGCAGCGTCGTGGCCAGCGTGGCCGGCGTATTGAACGCGATCGCCGTGACCGGCGACGTGGTCGGCTCGACCTTGTACATCGGCCGGGGCGCCGGCCGGGACGCGACGGCGAGTGCGGTGATCAGCGACATCGCCGACGCGGTCGCCCTCCTGCGCCACGGCAAGGGCGCCCATTTGACCGGAACCGAGACCACACCGGTGGCCCCGCGCCTGCGCATCGCTCCGCCCGAACGCATCCGCAGCCGCTACTACCTGCGGATGACGGTGCGCGACCAGGCCGGCGTGCTCGCCCGGGTGGCCTCGGTGCTGGCGCGCGAACAGGTGAGCATTGCGACCGTCCTGCAGACGCCGGCGGAGCGCGCCGGAGCGGCCTCGCTCGTCCTCACCACCCACGAAAGCGACGAACGGGCGATGCAGCGGGCCCGGCGGGCGCTGGCCCGCCTGGGCGCGGTGCTCGAGCCGGCGCTCCTCCTGCGCATCGGCGACTTCGGCGACTAATTATCCATGGCACGCATCGTTCAGAAATACGGCGGCACCTCGGTCGGGGACGTCGAACGGATCAAGAAAGTGGCGGAGCGCATCAAGGCGACCCGCGACGAAGGCAATGAGCTGGTCGTGGTCGTGTCGGCGCGGGCCGGGGTGACCAACGAGCTCATCGCCCGGGCCAAGGCGGTCACGGCCGATCCGAGCGAACGCGAACTCGACCAACTGCTCTCGATCGGCGAACAGGAGACGATCGCCCTGACCGCGATGGCCCTGCACGGCATCGGCGTGCCGGCGGTCAGCTACACCGGCGCCCAGGCGGGCATCTTCACCGACCAGCATCACACCAAGGCCAAGATCCGGACGATCGAGAGCAAGCCGCTCGAGAGCGACCTGGTGGCCGGCCGGGTGATCATCGTGGCCGGCTTCCAGGGCATCAACGAAACCGGGCAGATCACCACGCTCGGCCGGGGCGGCTCGGACCTGTCGGCGATCGCCCTCGCGGCCGCGTTGCACGCCGACCGCTGCGAGATCTACACCGACGTCGACGGGGTGTACACGGCCGATCCGCGGGTCGTGAAGTCGGCGCGCAAGCTGCCGGAGATTTCCTACGACGAGATGCTCGAACTGGCCTCGTCCGGATCGAAGGTGATGCAGGCCCGCTCGGTCGAATTCGCCAAGAAGTTCGGCGTGATTTTTGAAGTCCGTTCCTCGTTTAACCACAATCCCGGCACCATCGTGAAAGAAGAAGTCGCCTATATGGAGCAGGTCGTCGTCCGCGGCGTCGCCGTCGACAAGGACCAGGCCAAGGTCGTCGTCAGCAACATTCCCGACAAACCGGGCTCCGCGGCCAAGGTTTTCCGGGCGCTAGCCGACGCCAACATCATCGTGGACATGATCGTCCAGAACGTCGGCCGCCACGGCGTCGCCAACCTGACCTTCACGGTGCCGCAAACCGACACGCGCAAGGCGGTCAAGGCCCTGGAGCCCGTGCTGGCCGAACTCGGCGGCGGCCAGGTGACGCTCTTCGAGCACATCGCCAAGCTGTCGGTCGTGGGCGTGGGCATGAAGTCGCATAGCGGCGTCGCCGCGACCCTCTTCCAGGCGCTGGCGGAAGCCGGGGTCAACATCGAACTCATCAGCACGTCGGAAATCAAGATCTCGGTCGTCATCAATCTCGACCGGGCGGACGACGCCGCGCGCGTGGCGCACGCGGCCTTCCACCTGGACAAGCTCGTTTGAGCCCGGGCGGCGGCATGCGCTTCGTTTCCACCCGGGGGCAGGCCGAGCCGCTCGCCTTTTCCGACGCGGTGGCGGTGGGGCTTGCCCCGGACGGCGGCTTGTTTCTGCCCGAAACGCTGCCGGATATTCGCGGGCGGCTGGCCGGCTGGGCGGCCTTGTCCTATCCGGAGCTCTGCGCGGAATTCCTGGGGCTCTTCGCCACGGATATTCCCGCCGCCGAATTGCGCGCCCTCGCGGCCGAGGCCTACACGCGCTTCGAGGATCCGGCGATCGCGCCCCTGCGCCGCCTGGGGCCAAATTGCGCGGTCCTCGAACTGTTCCACGGGCCGACGCTCGCCTTCAAGGATTTTGCGCTGCAGTTGCTGGGATTACTCTACGCCCGCCAATGCCGGCTCCGGCGCGAATCGATCAACGTGCTGGGCGCGACCTCGGGCGACACCGGCGCGGCCGCGATCCACGGGCTGATCGGCCGGCCGGGCACGGCGATCTTCATCCTCTATCCCGACGGGCGCGTTTCGCCGCTCCAGGAGCGCCAGATGGCCTGCACGGGCGCCCCCAATGTCCATGCGCTCGCCATCGACGGGACCTTCGACGACGCCCAGGCCGTACTCAAGGAGTTGTTTGGCGACCAGGCGTTCCGGACGCGGCTGCGCCTGTCCGCGGTAAATTCGATCAACCTGGCGCGGATACTCGCCCAGTCGGTGTACTATCTGTCCGCCTGGCTGCGCCTGAGTCCGGCCGAGCAGGCCCGGGCGGAATTCGTCGTGCCGACGGGCAATTTCGGCAATGTTCTGGCCGGGTGGCTGCTGCGCAAGATGGGCGTGCCGATCCCCGGTTTCACCGTGGCGACCAACCAGAACGACATCCTGCACCGGCTGTTCGCAACCGGCGTGTACCGGACGGGTCCGGTCCGGCCGAGCCTGGCGCCTTCGATGGACATCCAGGTCGCCTCCAATTTTGAGCGGTTTTTGTATTTTAGCCTCGGCCAGGATCCGGCCCGGCTGCGGGCGGTCATGGATGAATTTCGCCGGACGGGCTCGGCGGCGCTCACCGGTTTCGACCGCGACGTGTTTCGCTCGTCGCGGTGCACGGACGAGGAGATTCCCGGCATCATCCGCCGGATCTACGGCGAGCACCACTACTTGATCGATCCGCACACGGCCTGCGCCTTTGCCGATCTCGCGCCCGATCGCTTCAGCGTCGTGCTCGCCACGGCGAGCCCGGCCAAGTTTCCCGACACGATCCGGGCGGCGGTCGGCGTCGAGCCGCGCCATCCGAGCCTCGAGGCCTTGAAGGACCGGCCGATCGTCAAGGTGCGGCTGCCGGCCGACGCGGGGGCGATCCGCGCGACCATTTCCGCGCACGCCGCCTGAACTTATTTGCCCCGGCTGGCCAGCGAATCGGCCAGGGCGCTCAGAAAGGCGGCGTCGCCCGGCAGGCATTGGAAGGCCGCGATCGCCTCGTCGGAATACCGGCGGGCGATCCGCCGGGATTCGTCCAGGCCGTGCACTTTGACGAAGGTGGCCTTGTCCGCCTGCGCGTCCTTGCCGGGCGTTTTCCCGAGGGCCGTCCGATCCGAGGTGGCGTCGAGAACGTCGTCCATGATCTGGAAGGCCATGCCGAGCGCCCGTCCCGCGGTGCGCAACCCCTCGATCTGCGGCTCGGCCGCGCCGCCCAATCGCCCGCCCAAGACGAGCGAGGCCCAGATCATGCCGCCGGTCTTGCCGGCGTGGATGGCTTCCAGGGTGGCGGCTGACAGGTCGGTCGCATGCTCGTGGATCAGATCGAGCATTTGGCCGCCGACCAAATGGGCGTGGCCGGCCGCTTCGCTGAGCTCGCGGATCAAGGCGACCGCCAGAGCCGGGTGTGCGCCGTAGCGCCGGGCCAGCAGTTGAAAGGCCAGGGTGAGCAAGGCGTCGCCCGCCAGCACCGCGGTGGCCTCGTCGAAGGCCTTGTGCAGCGTCGGCCGGCCCCGGCGCAGGTCGTCGTCGTCCATGCAGGGCAGATCGTCGTGGATCAGCGAATAGGTGTGGATGCATTCGACCGCGACCGCCGCCGGCACCGGATCGATCGCCCCAGACGGATCGAACAGTTCGGCTGCCGCCAGGACCAGGACGGGGCGCAGCCGCTTGCCGCCGGCCCGCATGCTGTAGCGCATCGCTTGGCTGAGCCGGGTCGGTTCCGCGGTATCGGGCGGCAGGGCGGCCTCGATACCCGCTTCCACCCGGGCGGCCAGGCGTTTCATTTCAATGGGAAGGTCCATCGGTAAGGCTCACATCTTGACTTCTGACCGGATACAGAAGTCAAGATGTGAGCCCATTCGCGATCTTCCGAACCTATGCCGACCTACGAATACGCCTGCCCGAAATGCGGCCATCATTTTGAGCAGTTCCAGTCCATGAACGACGCGCCCCTGAAAAAGTGCCCGAAATGCAAAAAAACCGGGGTCAAGCGCCTGATCGGCCGCGGGGCGGGCCTGATCTTCAAGGGCAGCGGATTCTACGAGACCGACTACAAGCGAACCGGCGGATCCAAGGGCGATGAAGGCAAGACGGCCGATACGGCGGCCAAGCCGGCGCCGGGCGAAGCCAAGCCGGCCGCCGGCGAGACAAAACCGGCGGCTCCCGAAAAGAAAGCCGACAAGCCGGGCGAGACGAAGTCCTAGGTGTCCAAGAAACTCAAGGATATCGGGATCATTTCGTTCCTGACCGTCATTTCGCGCTTCCTCGGGGTCGCGCGCGATGCGCTCGTCTTGTTTTTCTTTGGGACCGGGGCCCTGGCTTCGGCCTTTTACACGGCCAACACCGTTCCCAACCTATTCCGGCGGCTCCTGGCCGAAGGCTCGCTCACGGCCGCGTTTGTGCCCACCCTCCAGGAGGAAATGCACGCCAACGGACGGCGGGGGGTGTTCACCCTGTTGAGCCAGGTGGCCTGCTGGCTTCTGCTCCTCACCGGTTCCCTGACCGTCCTGGCCATGCTCGTCTGCAGCCGCTCGCGGCTCCTGGCCGGCCACGATCCCAAGTGGTACCTCACGGCCGATCTGACGGTCATCCTGTTCCCCTATCTGGCGCTGATCAGCCTTTGCGCCGCGTTCAGTGCGACGCTCAACGTCCTGCAGCGCTTTTTCGAGCCCGCCTTGTCGCCGATCTGGCTCAATCTGGCGATGATCGGCTCGATGGCTGGAGCGGGGCTGCATTTCGCCCACAGCCCCCTCGGCCAAATGCACTGGCTCTGCGGCGGCGTCCTGCTGGGCGGATTTCTGCAGATGACGGTGCCGGCAGTGGTGCTCATGGTCGAGGGGTGGCGGCCCCGCTGGGATTTGGCTTGGTCGCCGCGCGTCCAGGAGATCGCCCGGCTGATGACGCCCGGCCTGTTCGGCACGGCGATCTATCAGGTCAATATCGCGGTCGGCCGGCTGCTGGCCTTCACCGTCAGCGATTCGGGCGTGACGGAGCTGTACAGCGCCAACCGGCTGATGGAGCTGCCAATCGGCGTCTTCGCTATCGCCGTTTCGACGGTGGTGTATCCGATGATTGCCAAGCACGCGGCGGTCGGGGACCGCAAGGCCCTGGCGGGTGACTTCATCAAGGGCTTGCGGATGATCCTCATGATCAACATCCCGGCCGCGGTCGGGCTGGCGCTCCTCAGCAGGCCCATCATGCGCGAACTGTTCGAGCACGGCAAGGTGCACGATGCGGCCGCCCGCGAAATGGCGCTATTGCTGGCGCTCTTCGCCGTGGGACTGCCGTTCTTCTCCATCGTCAATTTGACGGTGCGGGCCTTCTACTCGATCAAGGACATCGGCACGCCCGTGCGCATCGCGGCGATCGACTTTGTGATCAATGTCGCCTTGAGCCTGACCCTGATTCCCTGGCTCGGGGTGCCCGGCCTCGTCGTGGCGAGCACGACCGCCATCATCGCCCAGTGTTTTCTGTTTCGCCGGGCCCTGCGCCTGCGCCTGCCCGACGTGCGATTGGCCGAACTGGCGCCGAGCGTCGTCAAGATTCTGGCGGCCACCGCGGCGATGGCGCTCCTCATCTGGGGGGGGCAGTTCGGACTAAGCCGCCTGTCCCTCACCGTGCGGACGGCCGACCTCTTGGAATTGTTCGCCCTGATACCCTTGGCCGCGGGCGGCTATTTCGCCCTGTTGTTCGCGTTGCGGATCGAGGACCGCGAGGAATTCGCCACATTGCTGCGGCGCCGCTCGGGTCTCGCCTCGGCAAAGTGACTCGGAACCGCCTGTTTGCGCGGTTTTGACAATCGGCGACTCTCGGGTTTGATCGTCGGGTCCCGTCTCATCCCGACCGTGAATCCGATTTCGCCCGAGCCCCGGGCGGAGTCCCAACTTTTAGCCCTATGCGCGCGGTTTGCTTCACAGCTGTTCATCGCCTGGAAATCATCGAGGTTCCCGATCCGCTCCCGGCCGTCGGGGAGGTCGTCGTGCGCCTGCGCGCCGCCGCGTTGAACCATCGCGACGCCTGGATCAAGTCCGGCGACTACGCCGGAGTCCGCTATCCCTGCATTCCCGGCTCGGACGGGGCCGGGGTGGTCGAGTCGGCGGGCCCGGGCGCCGATCGGTCCTGGCTGGGCCGGGAAGTGATCATTAATCCGGCCGTCGATTGGGGCGTCGATCCCCGCGCGCAGTCCTCCGCGTTCACGATTCTGGGCCTGCCCCATCCGGGCACGCTGGCCGAACGGGTGGCCGTGCCGGTGAGCCAGCTCGCGCCCAAACCGGCGCACCTCGATTTTGCCGCCGCCGCCGCCCTGCCGCTCGCCGGCCTTACGGCGTGGCGGGCGCTCATGACCCGGGGCGGCTTTCGGCCGTCCGACCGCGTGCTGATCAGTGGAATCGGCGGCGGCGTCGCGATCTTCGCCCTGCAATTTGCCGCGGCCCGCCAGGGCGACGTCTGGGTCACCTCGGGCTCCGCAGAAAAAATCGGCCGGGCCATCGAACTGGGCGCCCGCGCCGGCTTCCTCTACAATCAGGCCGGCTGGGCCGAGGAGGCGGCCGCGCGGGCCGGCCAATTCGATCTGGTGATCGACAGCGCCGGCGGCGCCGACTTCAACCACCTGATCGACTTGACGGCGCCGGGCGGCCGCGTGGTCTTTTTCGGAGCGACCCGGGGCAACCCGCCGACGCTCGCACTGCGCAAGGTGTTCTGGCGCCAGTTGAGCCTGCTCGGGACCACGATGGGCGACCCGCTCGATTGGCAGAGAATGACCGCCTTCGTCGGCGACCACAAGATCCGACCGGTGGTCGCCGGGACGTTTGCCCTCGACCAGGCGGCGAAGGCCTTCGAACTGCTGGAGCACGGAGGCCGCTTCGGAAAGATAGTGATTCAAATTTGACTGTCTAAACGGGACCGGCCCGGGCTATGCTGGGCGGTATCCGCACTCCATGAATCGCCTCGTTTATCTCCTGGCGGTGGCCGGGCTTCTCGCCCTGACCGCCTGCTCCCAAGTCATCGTTCGCACCTCGCCCCAGGCCGATTTTGCCGGCATCAAGCATCCCTACGTCGTGCATTTGTTGTCCGACGCCCGCGGGATCGACCGGGCGATTGCCAATGAACTGCGGGCGCGCGGTTACGCGGCGAGCTTCGGGGCGCGGACGGAGATGCCCGACGACGCCGACGTCGTGGTGCTCTACCAGGACCACTGGACGACCGATTTCACGACGTACATGATCGGCATCGACATCCAGGTGCGCACGGCTCGCACCGACAAGCCGCTGGCCATCACCAGCTACTTCAAGCCGTCGATCACCGGGGACACACCGGCCGACGTGATCG
>CAZWMF010000119.1:0-8941 GCA_964634535.1 uncultured Opitutaceae bacterium
AGAGATGGACGGCGCAGGCCAGGCAGGGGTCGAACGAGTGGATCGTGCGCAGGATTTCGAGCGGCAGTTGGGGATCGTGGACCGGCGTGCCGATGAGCGCCGCCTCGTAGGGCGAGCGGGCGCCATTGGCGTCGCGGGGGGAGGCGTTCCAAGTCGAAGGCACGACCAGTTGGTAGTTCGCGATGCGCTGGTCGTTGATGACGATCCAATGCGCGAGCGCGCCGCGGGGCGCCTCGGTGGCGCCGACGCCGCGGGCCCCGGCCGGCCAGGTCGACGGCTCCCACTTGTCCTTGGTGAACGTCCGCGAGTCGCCGTTCTTGATGTTGGCGAGCAACTGTCCGTAGAACTCTAGCGCCCACCGGGCGACCAATCTGGTTTCGATGCCGCGCGCGGCCGTCCGGCCCAGCGTGGAGAATAGCACGCTCGCCGGCGCATTGAGGGCGGCCAGCGTCTCGGTCACCGCCTCCTTGATCTCCTCGCTGCCGGAGGCGTAGCCCACGAGCATGCGCGCGAGCGGACCGACCTCCATGGCGTGGCCCTTCCAGCGCGGCGTCTTAAGCCAGGAGTACTTGCCGTCGACATTGAGGTGCGCGTACGGCGGTTGCGGCCCGGTGAAGTTGAACGTGGTCTCGCCGTCCCAGGGATGCTTGCCGCCGTTCACCTCGTAGGAGTACCAGGAATGATCGATGAACTCCTGCACGCCGGCCGGATCGCGGGGGTCGACCTCGTGCACGTGGGACAGATCGCGGTCGAGGATCGCGCCGCGATGGAATTTGAAGCGGCCGACGTCGGCGAAGCCGTTGGTCGGCAGGTCGCCGTAGCAGAGGTAGTTGGACACGCCGCCGCCGATCGTCGTCCAGTCGAGGTAGTTCGGCGCGATGGCCATCAGATCGGGCAGATACACCTGCTCGACGAAGGTCTTTGCCTGCTCGAGCAAGTTGCCGACCAAAGCGAGGCGCTCGGCGTTGAGCGCGTTGGCTTCGTCGATGTTGATCGCGCAAGGCACGCCGCCCACGAGGTAGTTGGGGTGGGGGTTCTTCCCGCCGAAGACGGTGTGCACGCGCACGATCTCCTTCTGCCACTCGAGGGCCTCCAGATAGTGCGCCACCGCGATCAGATTGACGGCCGGCGGCAGCTTGTAGGCCGGATGGCCCCAGTAGCCGTTGGCGAAAATGCCCAGTTGGCCGCTTTGGACGAAGCGCACGAGGCGCTTTTGCAGGTCGCTGAAGTAGCCGGGTGAACTCTTGGGCCAGTGGGAGATGCTCTGCGCGATCCGGGAAGCCTCGTTCGGATCGGCCTGGAGGGCGCTGACCACGTCGACCCAGTCGAGGGCGTGCAGGTGGTAGAAATGCACCACGTGGTCCTGCATGTACTGGGCGCAGAACATCAGGTTGCGGATCAGTTCGGCGTTGGGCGGCACGGCGATGCCCAGGGCATCTTCGACCGAGCGCACCGAGGCGAGCGCGTGCACGGTCGTGCACACGCCGCAGACGCGCTCGCAAAACGCCCAGGCGTCCCTCGGGTCGCGGCCCTTCAGGATGATTTCGAGCCCGCGAACCATGGTGCCCGCGCTCCAGGCGTCGACGATGCGACCGTCCTCGACTTGCGCTTCGATGCGCAGATGGCCTTCGATCCGGGTGACCGGATCCACGACGATGCGTTCGCTCATGACTGGTTCCCTCCTTGGTCAGTGGGTTTGACCCCCGACGGCGGCGGCCCGTCCGCGGCGGATTCCCCCGGCTGTTCGCCGATTTCGTGCTGCTTGCGGATATTGGTGAGGACGGCGTGGGCCGCCGCCCCGGCCACCGTGCCGGCGCCCACGACCAAACCGATCTTGTCGGCGGTGGTCTCGATGCCAAAGCCGGGGAAGCTCGGCAACCGCTCGTAAAATGGGCTGTTGTCCCAAAAATTGGATTCGGAACAGCCGATGCACCCGTGTCCGGATTGGATGGGGAAACTGACGCCGCCATTCCAGCGGATCGTTCCGCAGGAGTTGTAGGTGGTCGGCCCGCGGCAGCCCATCTTATAGAGGCAGAAACCCTTGCGGGCGTTTTCGTCGTCGAAGGATTCGACGAACAATCCCGCGTCATAGTTTGGCCGGCGGTAGCAGGTGTCGTGCACCCGGCGCGAGTAAAAGGCCTTTGGCCGGCCCAGGGCGTCGAGTTGCGGAATGCGGTCGAAGGTCAGGAGGTGCACGAGGACGCCGGCCATCACTTCGGCGATCGGGGGGCAACCCTGCACGTTGACCACCGGCTTGCCCGTGATGAGCTTGCTGATCGGGGTCGCCCCGGTCGGGTTGGGCTTGGCGGCCTGGACGCAGCCGGAACTGGCGCAGTTGCCCCACGCGATCACGGCCTTGGCTCCGTCGGCCACTTCGCGCAGGATGTCGGCCGCCGAGCGGCCGCCGATGCAGCAATAGGCCCCTTCCGCCAGCATCGGCACGGAGCCCTCGCAGCAGAGCAGGTATTCCCCGCGGAATTTCGTGATCGTGTCCTGGAGGCAGGACTCGGCCTGGTGGCCGGAAGCGGCCAGGAGCGTTTCCGTGTAATCGAGCGAGATCTTGTCGAGCAGGATATCGGCCACGATCGGATGCGACGAGCGCAGGAACGACTCGCTGCAGCAGGTGCACTCCTGGAAATGCATCCAGACGACCGGCAGCCGTTTCTTCGTTTCGAGCGCCTGGGCCACCTGCGCCATACCCTCGGACCCGAGGCCCATGCAGGCGCTCATCCAGGCGCAAAACTTGAGGAAGTCGCGGCGGGAGACGCCGCGGGCGATGATCTGTTCGTAGACCGTCGACGGATCCGAGACGGCAGGGGCGGGCACGATGACCGGGTCGGCAGGAGTTTCCATGGAATCGGAGGCTGGCGCCGCAGGGGTGGCGACGCGTTGCGGGGGCTGAGTTTGGCGTCCGACTCCGGTCGGAAAACCCGGCGGAAAGCCTGTGCGTTCCGCCATTTTTTCCGGGCCAAGAATCTGACGCGATAACATTACCAGGAGGCGAACGGCCAGCACTCCGCGCATCTTGGTTTATCCTGAGCAGCGCTTGTCAAATGTCCGCTTGCGCTCGACCGTGACCGGGTCCCGAACTTATACGCAGCCTAGTGCATGAACTCGGCATCATGGAATCCGCGCTCGCCGTCGTGCAGCGCTACGCCGCGCAGCAGCCCGCGCGGCGAGTCGACCGCGTCGTGCTCCGGGTCGGGGTTCTCTCCGGGGTCGAGCCGGACTCCCTGCGCTTCGCCTTCGACCTCGTGGCCCGCGGCACGCCGGCGGAGGGGGCGACCCTGGAAATCGAGTCGGTGCCCGCGGCGGTGTACTGCCCGGCCTGCCGGGCCGAATTCGCCGGGGAACCCGGCAACTTCATTTTCACCTGCCCCCGCTGCGGCGAACTCTGCGGGGACATCCGGCGCGGCCGCGAACTGGAGTTGAGCCGCCTGGAATTCGCCTGAGCCCTTTCCCCATGAATTCACCGTTGTCCGACCCCCCGGCCCCCGCCGGCGATGGCTACGAGGTCCATGCCCTCAGCGGCGCGATCGTGCGCCCGGCGCGCACCCTCTCCGCTCCGCTGTCGGCGGAAATCAGCGCCGCCCTGGCCGCCAGCCCGCAGGGCGAGGTCGCGGTCCGCTCGCTCGACCTCAGCATCCCGCTGCTCGAAAAGAACGACATCCTGGCCGAGCGCAACCGGGGCTACTTCATCGGGCGCGGCCTGGCCGCGCTGAACCTCGTCTCCTCGCCCGGCGCGGGCAAGACAACCCTCCTCGAGCGCACGCTCGACGAATTCGCCCCCCAGACGAAGTGCGCGGTGCTGGTCGGCGATCTCGAGACCGACAACGACGGCAATCGGCTGCGGCGCGCGCATGCCCCCGTCGCCCAGATCACGACCGGCACGGTCTGCCACTTGGACGCCGGGATGGTCGCCCGGGCCGCCCAGACCCTCGACCTGGCCGGGGTGAAGGTGCTTTTCATCGAAAACGTCGGCAATCTCGTCTGCCCGGCCGCCTTCGATCTGGGCGAGCAGGTGCGCGTCGTACTGCTGTCGACCACCGAGGGCGAGGACAAGCCGCTCAAGTATCCGCCCATTTTCAAGTCGGCCCACTTGGTCCTCCTGACCAAGGTGGACGTGGCCGACGCGCTGGGTTTCCAACGCGACGTCGCGGTGCGGAATATCCGACGCATCGCCCCGCAGGCCCGGATCCTGGAGCTGTCCGCCCGGACCGGCGAGGGCATGGCGGCCTGGTACGACTACCTCCGCGCGCTCGTCCCCGCGGTCTGAGCCCCGAATTTTCCTCCCATGTGTCTCGCCGTTCCCGGCAAGGTGATTGAAATCGACGGCGACGATCCGCTCCTGCGGTCGGCCCGCGTGAGCTTCGCCGGGGTGATCAAGCGGGTCAGCCTGGCCTGCGCGCCCGAGGCCGAGGTCGGCAGCTATGTGCTCGTGCACGTGGGCATGGCCATCGCGGTCGTCGACCAGCAGGAGGCCGAGCAGACCTACGCCTACCTGCAGCAGATGGGCGACTTGGATGGCCTCGAAACGGCGCCCCCGGGCCAGGCGCCGTGAAATACGTCGACGAATACCGCGACGCCGCCCTCGTGCGGAAGTTGGCCGAGGCGATCGCCCGAATCGCCACCCGGCCCTGGACCGTGATGGAAATTTGCGGCGGCCAGACCCATGCGATCGTAAAGTTCGGACTCGACGAACTCCTGCCGCCGACCATCACGCTCGTCCACGGACCGGGCTGCCCGGTTTGCGTGACGAGCGCGGAATTGATCGACCAGGCGGTCGCGCTCGCCCGGGACCACGGCGCGATCCTCTGCTCGTTCGGCGACATGCTGCGCGTGCCGGGCACCTCGATCGACCTGCTGACCGCCAAGGCGCGCGGCGGCGACGTGCGGGTCGTGTATTCGCCGCTCGACGCGGTCGGCCTCGCCCAGGACAACCCCACGCGGCCGGTGGTGTTCTTTGCCGTCGGCTTCGAGACGACGGCGCCGGCCAACGCGATGGCCGTCTTGCGGGCGGAGCGGGCGGGGCTGGACAATTTCTCCATCCTGACCTCGCACGTGCTCGTCCCGCCGGCGATGCGCGCCCTCCTGGGTTCGCCCGACAACCGGGTGCAGGGTTTCCTCGCGGCCGGCCACGTGTGCACGGTGATGGGGCTCGGCGAATACGGTCCGATCGCCCGGGAATTTGGCGTGCCGATCGTGATCACCGGCTTTGAGCCGGTCGACATCCTCGAGGGCATCTGGGCCTGCGTCCAGCGCCTGGAGGCCGGGCGGGCGGAAGTGTACAACGCCTATGCCCGGGCGGTGCGACCGGACGGCAACCCGCACGCCCGCCAGGTGGTCGAGCGGGTCTTCGAGGTGACCGACCGGGAGTGGCGCGGGATTGGCGTGATTGCGCAAAGCGGGCTGGCGGTGCGGCCGGCTTATGCGGCCTTCGACGCAAACCGGCGGTTTGCGCTCGCCAAGACGGTGGGTACGGTGGCCTCGGAATGCATCAGCGGAGCCATCATGCGCGGCGTCAAGAAGCCCCATGACTGTCCGGCATTTGGAACCCGGTGCACGCCCGAACAGCCCCTGGGCGCGCCGATGGTTTCCAGCGAAGGGGCCTGCGCCGCCTATTATCGCTACCGCAGCCGCGTCTCGGCCTAGCCCATGCACATTCCCGACGGATTCCTCGACGCCAAGACCGCGCTGGCCACCGCCGGGCTTTCGGCGGTCGGCCTGGGCGCCGCCCTGCGCTGGGTTCGGCGCGATTTGCCGCCGCGCCGGCTGCCCATGCTCGGACTTTCGGCGGCGTTCCTGTTCGCGGCCCAGATGGTCAATTTCCCCATCGCCGGCGGCACTTCCGGGCATTTGATCGGCGGCGCCCTGGTGGCCGTGCTCCTGGGCCCGAGCGCGGCGGTCGTCGTCCTGGCCACGGTGCTCATCGTGCAATGCCTGCTATTTGCCGACGGCGGCCTCCTGGCCCTGGGGGCCAATATTTTCAACATGGGCTTGGTTGCCCCGCTCTGCGGCTATGGCGTCTACGCGGTGGCCCGCCGTCTTCTGCCCGGCCTGCGCGGGCGGGTGGCGGCGCTGGCGTTTGCCGGCTGGTGCTCGGCCGTGTGCGCCTCGATTGCGTGCGCGGGCCAACTGGCCTGGTCGGGCACCGTGCCCTGGAACGTGGGCCTGCCGGCGATGGCCGGCGTGCACATGCTGATCGGGGTGGGCGAGGGCTTGATCAGCGCCCTCGTCTTGGCGGCGATCGCCCGGACGCGCCCCGAACTGTTGGAGAAGGCCGTTGGCGCGCCCGCACGCGTGGGTCCCTTCGTCGCCCTGGGCTTGGTGGTCTCGGCCGGAATCGCCCTCTTCGTCGCCCCGTTCGCCTGCCCCTGGCCCGACGGACTCGAAGCGGTGGCGGCCCGCCTGGGCTTTGCCGGGCGGATGGTCTTGCCGCCGGTCCGCGCGCTCATGCCCGATTACCGCCTGCCGGGATTTAGCTCGCCCGGGCTGGCCACGGCCCTCGCCGGCTTGATCGGCGCCGCGGTGGCCTTCGGCCTGGCGGTCGGCTTCAGTTGGATCGTGGTGCGCGAGCCCGCGGACAAGACGGTCCGCGCGTGAAGACTCCGGTGGCTTTTTCGCCTCGCCGCTGGCCGGCGGCCCTGAAAGTGGCCGGCGCCTTCGCCTTCATTCTGGCGGTCACGCAGACGCCGGCTGCTCGGTGGGGATGGTTTGCCGCCGAGGGCGCGGCGGTGCTGGGCGTGCTGCTTTCCGCCCGGGCGTCTCCGCGGCTCCTCCTGCGCCGGCTTCTCGTCCTGTCGCCGATCGTGGCCGGGGCAGTCTGGGCGGCCGCCGGCCGCGGCGGCGGCGTACTGGCGCTGCGCAGCGGCCTCGGCCTGGCCGCCGTGATCGCCCTCGGCCAGACGACGAGCTTTGCCGAAATCCTCGGCGCGCTGCGCGCGGCGCGGGTGCCGGCGCTCCTTCTGACGACGCTCGCGTTGATGCACCGGTATATCTTCGTCCTGGGCGACGAAAGCGCTCGCATGGGCCGGGCACGCGCCGCCCGCACGCTGGCGCCGCGCCGCCGGCTCGCCTGGCTGGCCGCCGCATCCGTCGTCGGCCAGCTCTTCGTGCGCGCCTCGGAGCGGGCGGAACGCGTCTACGACGCCATGTGCGCCCGCGGTTGGAACGCATGACGGCCGCGATCGAGATCCAGCGCCTGAGCTACCGTTATCCCGACGGCACGGCGGCCCTGACCGATGTGACCTTTGCCGTGGAGGCGGGCGAGTGCGCCGGCTTGCTCGGCCCGAACGGCTCGGGCAAATCGACGCTGCTGCGCCACCTCAACGGCATCCTGCCGGAACGCGCGCCGGCGGACGCCGCCGTCCGCATCGAGGGCGTGGCGGTCGCCCGCGGCACGATGGCGACGATCCGCCGCCGTGTGGGCCTTCTGTTCCAGGACCCCGACGACCAGCTTTTTTGCGCCACCGTGCGCGAGGACGTCGCTTTTGGCCCGCAGCAACTCGGGCTCGCCCCGGCGGACGTCGCGCGGCTCGTGGATGCGGCGATGGCCCAAGTGGGGGTGGCTCACCTGGCCGAGCGGGCCCCCCACCACCTGAGCACGGGCGAGAAGCGGCGCGCCTGCCTGGCCGGCGTCCTGGCCTGCGCGCCGGGCATCCTGGTGCTCGACGAACCGACGAGCGGGCTCGACCCGCGCGGCCGGCGGGAATTGATTGGCCTGCTCCGGAGCATCCCCGCCACCAAACTCATCGCCACGCACGACCTCGAAATCGTGGTCGAGCTGTGTCCCCGGTCGATCATTCTGGACGGGGGCTGCGTGGTCGCCCAAGGCCGGACGGCCGAACTTCTGGACGACGAGCCACTCATGCTGGCTCATGGGCTCGAGCGGCCGCACATTCTGCACCACCGCCACCCGCACGCCTAAGGGGCGGGCGAAGCCCGATCAGCAGATCCGGGGCAGCTGTTCGCCGCTCAACCGGTCGACGATCCGCTGCACCCCGATGATGCTGCGTTGCGTGACCTGGCCGGCCGGGCCGGCGGACACCCCGCCCAGGATGACGGCGGGTCCGCCGGGCGCGTGCGCACTGATGATCGCCGCCGCCCGCTCGGCCTGCGCGGCGGGCAGGATCGCGACGAACCGGCCCTCGTTGGCGACGTACAGGGGGTCGAAGCCGAGGATTTCGCACGCGCCGGCCACCAGTTCGGAAACCGGCACTTTGGCCGCGTCGATGGCGATCGCGACCCGGGCCGATTCGGCCAATTCGACGAGCGCGGTGGCGAGGCCTCCCCGGGTGAGGTCGCGCAGGCAATGAATCTCCAGACCGGCCTGCAGCAGCGCCTGCACCGCCGCTCCCAGCGGGGCGCAGTCGCTCGAGATTTCGCTTTCGAAGGCGAGCCCCGCCCGGGTGGCCATGATCGCCATGCCGTGGCGGCCAAGGTCGCCGCTCAGAACGACGGCGTCGCCCGGCCGGATGCTGGCGGGCGCGATCGTCAGCTTCGATTCAATCACGCCGATGCCGGCAGTCGTGACGTATAAGCCATCGCCTTTGCCGCGTTCGACCACCTTCGTATCGCCGGTCACGATCGCGACGCCAGCGCCGTCGGCCGCCACCTTCATCGAGGCCACGATCTTCTCCAGGTTCGCGACCGCAAAGCCCTCCTCGAGAATGAATCCGGCGCTGAGCCAGAGGGGCCGGGCGCCGCACATGCTCAAGTCGTTGACCGTCCCATTGACGGCGATCTTGCCCATGTCGCCCCCCGGGAAAAAGAGCGGGCTGACGACATGGGAATCGGTCGTGAAGGCCAGGCGAGCGCCACCGGGGAATTGCAGGAGGGCGCCGTCGTGTTGGGCATCCAAGGCGGCTTGCGCGAAGGCGGGGCGGAAAATCCGGTCGATCAAGTCTTGGGTCAGCCGGCCGCCTCCGCCGTGTCCCAGGGT
>CAZWMF010000119.1:8951-9458 GCA_964634535.1 uncultured Opitutaceae bacterium
TCCGAGTGATGGGCGAATGGCACCGGGCACGTGGAAAAAGCGCCGGGGGGGATTTGAGGTGGCACGGCGCGGTGATACCCGGGAGGACGCCGGGCGCCGAGCGAAAACCGCGACGCCGGCGGCGGCGGAGTTCACCCAGGGTACCGGCTGCCCCGACGTCGCGATCGACCGGCCGGTATTCCGAGCGAACGGATGTGCCCAAACCCGCGGACGGGTCCGTCGCTGTGCTCTTATGGAAAGTGGCTTCCGAGTCGCACCACTGGGGCGAATTCCCCGCGGCGGGCAGTCCGCCTTGGGAGAGGGCTGGCCGCAATGCCCTGTGACCAGAATTTTTCCGGCCCGGTTTGACTGCTGCTACCGCGCAATGCGAAAGGGTGAGCGAAAAAAAGGCCGGCGGGCGATCGCTCGCCGGCCGGCCTTTGAAAGGGAAGCGCTCTTTAGCGACCCAGGAAGCGCCGCTTCAGGAGGCCGAGGACGGTCAACCCGCTGCCGAGGAGAGCAAGCGTC
>CAZWMF010000120.1:0-8111 GCA_964634535.1 uncultured Opitutaceae bacterium
GGACCAACGGGCGGATCTCGCGAGCTTGCGACCGCCTTCGAGGGAAACGGTGCCGATCGGTCTCCTCTTTTGCAGGGCATGCGCTCCCGGTTTGCCGGACGAACCTACATCCGCCGCAAGCCCGGTGAAGCTCCCGCCGCGAAGCGGGCGCCCGTTTCGGCGAAATCTGGGAGAGATGCGGGTAAACGGGTGCCGGGATGATCGCAAAGGGAATCAGAGTTCTCCTCGCTGTCGGAATTGAAAATACATAAAATGTTAATAGACAATAGCTAAACTGAGTATAGTTTAGTAATCAACTAATATTGTTGATTAATCAAGTAAACCGGTCAGGCTGACGTCATGAACTCCTTCGCCCCGCCCGCCACCTCGACCCTACGCCCCCGCCGCATCGACATCCACGTGCATGTGGTCGGCAACGGATCCGGCGGCACGGGCTGCTGGTACCGACCGCGTGGTTGGACCCGGTGGGCCGAGCCATTCATGCTCCGGGGTTTCGGCCTCGGCCGCCGCGATATCCACGGCGACCTCGACCGGCTCTATGCCGACCGGCTCCGGCGATTCATCCGGACCTCCTCGCTCGATGCGGCCGTGATCCTCGCACAGGACTACCCGTACGACTCGACGGGGCGCCGGTTGGATGCGGCGGGCTCGTTCCACGTGCCGAACGACTATGTGCTCGGGCTCGCCCGCGCCCACCCGGAATTCCTCGCAGGCGTGTCCATCCATCCGGCCCGGTCCGATGCGCTCGTGGAATTGGAGCGCTGCCTCGCCGGCGGGGCGGCCCTGCTCAAATGCCTTCCGAACTGCCAAAATATCGACTGGGCGCAGCCGGCCTACACCCGGTTTCTCGAGCGCATGGCGGAGGCGGGGCTTCCATTGCTCGCCCACACCGGTTCGGAGCACACGCTGCCGGTGCTCGACGCCCGGCTGGCCGATCCGCGGATCCTGATCCGGCCGCTCGAAATCGGCGTGACCTGCATTGCCGCCCATTGCGGCACGGCCAGCGGGCCGTTCGACCGCGACTATTTTGAAACGTTTCTCCAGTTGCTCGCCCGATTCCCGAATCTCTACGGCGACAACAGCGCATTCGCCGCACCCGTTCGGCAGCTATCCGGCGCCCGGCTGGACCAATGCCTGAATCCCGAAATCGCGGGCCGCATCCTCCACGGCAGCGATGTTCCGGTGCCGGTGAGCGGGCTGCCGGCCCTGCTGCGCGGCGCGATCAGCCGCCGGGCGTACGTCCAAAGCCGCCGCGAAGCCAATCCACTCGAGCGCGACTACCTGCTCAAGCGGGCGCTGGGCTTTCCCGAGGCCAGCTTCACGGGTGCCGCGAATCTCCTGCGCCGCCCCGCCCCCGTCTCTTTCCAGCCATGAAATTCCTCACCTCCCGGCGCTTCCTGCCGCTATTCATCGTCCAATTCATCGGGGCGTTCTGCGACAATGTGTTCAAGAATGCCTTCGTCCTGCTGTGCACCTTCGGTCTGGCCGAGGCCCACGGGTGGAACCCGGCCTGCGCCGTCTACCTGATCGGCGGGCTGTTTATCCTGCCGTTCCTGCTCATTTCCGGCTGGGCGGGCTATGTCTCGGACATCTGGCCGCGCCATACTCTCGTGCGCTCGCTCAAGGGCGGCGAGGCCTTCGTCATGCTGGCCGCGGCCTGGAGCCTCCACAGCGACAACTTCTACGGGATGTGGGTGGTCATCGTGGCGCTCGGGTGCATATCCGCGCTCTTTGGCCCGCTCAAATACGGGCTCCTGCCCACCTATCTGCGCGAGGACGAACTGGTCGGCGGCAACGCCTGGTTCGAAGCGGGTTCCTTCATCGCGATCGTGACCGGAATGCTCCTGGGCGTCCGGGGCGCGGCGGGATTGGCCGGCCGCGACCAAGTCGGCCTGGTCCTCGTGCTGCTCGGACTCGCGGGGGCGGCGGCGAGCTGGTTCATGCCGGCTGCGCCGGCCTGCGCCGCGGTGGAGTTTTCCCCCTGGAGCGTCCGGGCGCTGCGGCGCAGCGCGGCGGATGCGATTCACACGATCCGCGAAGCCCCGGTCCTCTGGCGCAGCGTGCTCGGCATCTCCTGGTTCTGGGCCCTGGGCGGGGTGCTGCTCTCGTTCTTGCCGTCCTATGTGAAGGACGTGCTGCACCAGGACGCCGGCGGCGTCACCCGGTACCTGCTGGGCTTCGCCATCGGGGTCGGCGTCGGCTCGTTTCTCGGGCTATTGCTCACCCATGGGCGGATCCACGTGACCTACGTCCCGCTGGCCGGATTGGCGCTGAGCGGGTTTCTTTTCCTGTGGATCGGGGCCGACCACGTCGGCGGGCCGCACCTGGCCGCCTGGCTCCTGGCGATCACCGGGGGCGTCGGCATCGCCGGCGGACTGTACTCCGTACCGCTGTATGCCTTGATGCAGCACCGCAGCCCGGCCGACCGGCGAGGTCGCGTGGTGTCGGCCAACAACATCATGAACGCCCTGTTCATGGTGGCGGGAGCCGTGGGCGCCCTGGTCGTGGCGGCCCGTTTTCCCCAGCCGGCGGCCCTGCTCGGCGCCCTCGCGCTCGGCAATCTGGCGGTTTCGGTCTACATGATCTGGCTCATTCCGGAAGCGGTTTTGCACACCGGGGTCCGGTTCGTCCTCCGGCTGGTCTTTCGGGTGCGGGTGGACGGCCTGGAGAACTATCCGACCACCGGTCCGCGGCTGATCATCGCCAATCACACCTCGTGGCTCGACGGCGCGCTCCTGGCCGCCTTCCTGCCCGAGCGGCCGGTGTTCGCAGTCGACACGCGCGTCGCCGGCCTCGCATGGATCCGGCCATTTTTCAAGTGGATCACCGCTCTGCCCGTCGATCCGACGCACCCGCTTGCCGTCAAGGCGCTTTGCGCGAGCGTCAGCCGGGGCGATCCGGTGGCGATCTTCCCCGAGGGCCGATTGTCTACGACGGGCGGACTGATGAAGGTCTATGCCGGGCCGGGCTTCATCGCCCACCGCACGGGCGCCCAGATCGTCCCGGTGCATATCGAGGGCGCCCAGCTTTCGGCGTTCACCCGCCTGCGGGGCAAGTTCGTGTCGCGGTGGTTCCCCCGGATCACGCTGACGATCCGGCCGGCCCGGGTGATGCCGCCGACCCTCGCCCGCGCCGAGCGCACGCCGTTCCTGGCCGCGTTGCTGAGCGAAAGCGCATTCTACGCGCAGCCGGTCGGCCACTCGCTGTATCGCGAGCTCCAACGGGCGGCAAACCGGCACGGCCGGCGCCGGATCATGTGGGAGTCGGCCGAGGGCAAGCGCCTCACCTACGGCGGCATTTTGCGCTCGAGCGCCTATTTGGGCAGTCGGCTTTGCCGCATCACGCAACCGGGCGAGACGGTCGGCCTCATGTTGCCCACGAGCGTGGGGGGCGCCCTCGCATTTTGGGGGCTGCAGTTCGGGCACCGCGTGCCCGCGTGGCTCAACTTTACGATGGCGCCGGGGCCGTTTGTCTCCACCGCCCAGACGGCGCGGGTCGGCCGGGTGCTCACCTCCCGGGCCTTCGTGACCGCGGCCCGTCTCGAAGCTCGGATCGAGGCGCTCGCGGCCGCCGGAATTGCCGTGACCTTCCTGGAGGATCTGCGCCCGTCCGGCCTCGGTCGACTGGGGGCCGCGTGGCGCGGGCTCGTCGGCGCCTGGGCCCACCGCGGTCACGCGCGGCGCTGGAATGCCGCCGGGCGCGATCCGCGGGCTGCGATTCTCTTCACCTCGGGCTCGTCCGGTCTGCCCAAGGCCGTCGTGCTCTCCCATGCCAACCTGCTCGCCAATGCGGCCCAGTTGCGCAGCCGGATCGATTTCACCCACCGCGACTGCGTCTTCAATGCGCTGCCCCTGTTCCACGCCTTCGGGCTGACGGGCGGACTCCTCACCCCGCTCTTCTCGGGCGTGCGCACCGTGCTCTATCCGACGCCGCTCCATTTCGGGATCATCCCGGAGCTCATCTACGACCGCAATGCCACGATCTCTTTTGCCACGAATTCGTTTCTGAACGGCTACGCCCGCAAGGCGCACAACTACGACTTCCACGCATTGCGCTACGTTTTTGCCGGCGCCGAAAAGCTGCAGCCGGCGACGCAACGGATCTGGTACGAGCGATTCGGGATCCGCATTTTTGAAGGCTACGGCACGACCGAGGCGTCGCCGGCCCTGGCGATGAATACCCCGCTCGACTGCAAGCCGGGCACCGCCGGCCGGTTTTTACCGGGGATCGACTATCGGCTCGAACCGGTGCCGGGCGCCGCGGGCGGGCGGCTGCATTTCCGCGGGCCGAATCGGATGCTGGGCTACTATCGCCCGGAGAATCCCGGCGTCCTGACCGACGCGGAGGCCTGGTATGACACCGGAGACATTGTCGCGGTCGACGCGCAGGGCTATGTCACCGTCCTCGGGCGGGCCAAGCGTTTTGCCAAGATCGCCGGCGAGATGATTTCGCTTGCGGCGGTCGAGGAGGTCCTGGCCGGCGCCAGCCGCGGCGCCGTGGCGGTCGTCGCCCGCCCGCATGCCGGCAAGGGCGAGGAATTGGTCGTGTGCACCGACGACATCGCGCTCTCCCCGGAGGCCGTCCGCCAGGCCGCCCGGGCTGGCGGCTTGTCCGAACTGGCCACGCCCCGGCGGGTGAAGCATTGTCTGCCGTTTCCCTTATTGGGCACCGGCAAGCCCGACCTGCGCCGTCTCGAGGAACTGGCGGCGGCGTAACCGGGGCTGGAAGGAGGCCCCGTTCGGCGCCGGATCGCGCTCGCCATCGGCGCGGATCGCGGCTTTCCCCGACCGGGCGGCCCGGCCGGGAATGCCGCAAGGATCCGTGGCCGGGCGGCCGGCCGCTTCCTACCAAATTTCAACGCGGTCGGCCGCGGCCCGGCGCATCGGCGCCCCGTCGGGCACGGAGAAGGCGCGGGCGAACTCCTCCAGGTTTGACAGCGGACCGTTGACCCGGAATTCGGCCGGCGAGTGGGGATCGGTCCGGATCAGGTTCTCCAATGCGGCCGGACGATACTTCCATCGACGGACGGTGGCGTAACTGAGGAAGAAGCGCTGCTCGGGCGTGAAGCCGTCGATGGCCGGGTGGGTGCGGTCGCCCAATGCCTGCTCGAGCGCGGCGTAGGCGATCCGGATGCCGCCGAGGTCGGCGATGTTTTCGCCTTCGGTCAACGCGCCGTCGACGTGCAGCCCGGGCTTGACCGGATAACCGTCGAACTGGCGGACGATCAGCGCAGCCCGATTGCGGAAACGGGTCTGGCTCTCCGGCGTCCACCAATCGACCAAATTGCCGTGTCCGTCGAACTTGCGGCCCTGGTCGTCGAAGCCGTGGGTCATTTCGTGGCCGATGACCGCGCCGATCGCCCCGTAGTTCACCGCGTCATCGGCCGCCGGGTCGAAGAGCGGCGGCTGAAGGATGCCCGCCGGGAAGACGATTTCATTGCGCAAACGGCTATAGTAGGCGTTGACCGTCGGGGCGGTCATCGACCACTCGGTCGGATCGGGCGCTTGGCCGATCTTGCGCAGCCCGCGCCGGTATTCCCAGGCCCGCGCCTTGAGGACGTTGAGCACGTACGGTCCCCGGTCGACGACCAGGCCGGTGTAATCGCGCCAGCGATCCGGGTAGCCGACCTTGACGCCCAGGAGATCCAGCTTGGCCAGCGCGCGTTGCCGCGTGGGTTCGTCCATCCAAGGCACGGTTTGCAGGCGCGCGCGCAGGGCGGCCCGGAGCCGGCCGACCAGTTGGACCATCCGTTCCTTGGACTCGGGCGGGAAATTGGCGGCCACATAGAGTTGGCCCAAGGCCTCGCCCACGCTCGCGTCGACCGTGGCGACCGCGCGGCGCCAGCGTGGCTGGATTTCCTGAACGCCGTTGAGAAACCGGCCGTAGAAAGCGAAGTCCTCCGCCACGAACGAATCGCTGAGGTAGGGCGCGTACTGATGGATGAAGTGCCACCGCAGGTACGCCCGCCAGTCCGCCACCGGCGTGGCCGGCAGCAGGCGGGCGAAGGCCGCGATGAACGGCGCCTGGGCCACGTCGACGTCGGCAAAGCCCGGCGCGCCCGTCCGGGCGAAATACCCTTTCCAATCCAGCCCGGGAGCCAGTGCGGCGAGCTCGTCCAGGGACAAGTCGCGATAATTGGCCACGGGATCGCGCAGGGCGACCCGAGTCGACGACGCCTGCGCCAGGGCGGTCTCGATGCGCAGGATGGCCGCGACCTGCGCCGGCGCCGCATCGTCGCCGATGCCGAGCAGCGCGAATATGCGCGTGATGTGGGCGGCGTACTCGTCCCGTTTGGCCTGGTCTTCGGTCCGGAGGTAATAGTCGCGGTCGGGCAATCCCAACCCACCTTGCTCCAATACCGCCATCTGCCGGTGGGTGTCGTGCGCGTCGATCACGCTCGTGAAGCCAAAGCCCACATCCACGCCCAGACTCTGCAGGTGGCCGATTTCGAGCAGGACGTCGGCCGCGCTCTGCACGGCGTCGATGCGGTTAAATTCGAAACGCAGGGGGTCGGCCCCGTTTTCTGCGATGGTGGCGTCGTCGACGCCACTGGCGTAGAAATCTCCGACGATCCGTTCGGCCGGCGTGCCCTGGTCGGCCACGGCCGACGCCCGCTCGCACAGGATCCGCAGGGCCTGGGCGTTGGCCTCGCGCAATTCCATCACGGTGCCCCAACCCGGGTGTTGCGCCGGGATCGGCGTCGTCGTCAGCCACAAGCCGTTCACGTGGCGGTAAAAGTCCTGCTGGGGCGGGACCGAGGCGTCGAAAGTCGACACATCCAGGTTGGCATGGGCGATCGCGGCCAGGGCGCCGGTCAGAAAGCAAAGGGCCAGAGGACGAAGCATGGGTGATGGGTGCTTCGTCAGGGTGAAGCCCGTCCGCGTTCCGCGCCAGTCACCTTTTCTGGAGATTGGCGGCGGCCAGCCTGCACAGCTGGGCGTAAAGGAGCGCCAGCCGGGGCAGACGGGCGCCGGCCCGCTCCGCCCGGCGCAGGGGCTCGCCCCAGATGGATTCCACCTCGACCTCCCGCCCGGCCAGGTAGTCGACCAGACTGGAGGGTCGGTAGGGCCCCATCGGCGGCGTGACGTCGAACTGCTGTTGGAGAAAGGCGTCGGCGATCGTATGACCCAGGGCCCGGGCGCCGGACTGGACTTCGCGCATGAGGGCGCGAATTTCCTCGGCCAGGATCGGATCGCGGCAAAGGTGGTCGGTGGGCACGCCGCCCGCGGCGATCGCGAGTCCGTTGAAAGGGATATTCCAGACCAGCTTGTGCCAGCGGGCGCTGGCCAGGTTTTCGGCCACGCGGATTTTGACGCGGGCGGCCTGGAATTGCCCCTCCGCGCGGCGGACGAGTTCGCCGGGCGGGCGGCCGAATTCCCCCAGGGTAATGCTGCCCGGATGGTAGCAGGTCACTTCGCCCGGTCCGGTCCGCGAACTGGCGATGAACGCGAGCCCACCCAGCACGCGCTCGGGCCCGAACCAGGCGGCCAGCGCCTCGTCGGAGCCGAGGCCATTTTGCAGGGTGAGCAGGACCGTCGCGGGCTTGAGCAAGGGCGGGATCAGCTGGGCGAGCGCCGTATTGGCGGTCGTCTTGAGCGTGACCAACACGAGGTCGACCGGGCCGATCTCCTCCGCCGTGGCGCAGGCGCGGACCGGCCGCCATTCCTCGGTCCGGTCCCCGGTGCGCACGACGAGCGAACCGCGCGCGCGCACGGCCTCCAGGTCGCCCCGCAGGAGGAACCGCACGTCGGCCCCCGCCTGGGCGAGCCGCGTTCCGTAGTAGAGGCCGATGGCGCCCGACCCGACGACGCCGATCGATGCGAACGGCGCACTCAACGCAGGAATGCTTCGTGCAGGCCGCCGTCCACCGTGATGATCTGGCCGGTCATCTTGCTCAGGCGCGAACCGACCAGGATGAAGTAGGCCTCGGCCTGGTCGGCGGGCGTGATCGGCGACTTCGTCAGGGTGCGGTCGGCGTAAAACTGCGCGAGTTTCTTCACGAGCGAATCGGTCGGTTCGTCGTCTCCGTATGGAATCTGGTATTTGGCGAGCGAGCCGATCACGCGGTCGCGCGGAAACATCGCGCTGCCCTGCACCACGGTGGCCGGGGC
>CAZWMF010000120.1:8121-9452 GCA_964634535.1 uncultured Opitutaceae bacterium
CACGCCGTTGACCCGCACGAGGGGGGCCAGCTCGATCGCCAGTTCGCGCACGAGGTGGTTGGCCGCCGCCTTCGATGTGTCGTAGGCCAGCGAGCCTTTCTTTGCCACCACGGCGTTGGCCGAAGTCGTCAGAACCAGGCTCCCGCGCAAGCCCTGCTCCCGCCAGGTCTTGGCCGCCTCGTCCGCCACGAGGTAACTGCCCGTGACGTTGATCGCGAAAGTGCTCGCCCACTTTTCATCGGGGATCCGGCCCGAGGTGTCGCTTGGCACGAAAATGCCCGCGGTCACGCAGAGCGAGTCGAACCCGCCGTAGGCCAGGGCGACCGTGTCGAGCATGCGACGAATGCTGGCCCGGTCCGTGATATTGGCGGCGATGCCGACCGCCGGCCCGCACTGGGACACGCCGGTTCCGGCGACGCCGATTCCCACGCCGAATCGGGCGGCGATTTCGTCGGCGGTGGCCGCCGCGGCGGCCTCGTTCAGGTCGACGCACGCCACGTGCGCCCCGTCCCGGACCAGCCGGTGGGCGGTTTCCTTGCCGATGCCCGAGCCGGCGCCGACTACGATGGCCACCTGGCGGGCGAGTTCCTTTTCCGCGGGCATGCGCTGAAGTTTGGCCTCCTCCAGGAGCCAGTATTCGATATCGAAGGCCTCCTGCTGCGGCAGGGCGACGTACTGGTCAAGCGCCTCGGCCCCGCGCATCACCTCGATCGCGCAGGTGTAGAATTCGGCGGTGACCCGCGATTCCGACTTGTCCTTGCCCCAGGCGACCAGGCCCAGGCCGGGGATGACGATCACCGTCGGGCTGGGATCGCGCATGGCCGGTGAATTGGGCCGCCGGCATCGGGCGTAGTAGGCCGCGTAATCCTTGCGGTATTGATCGAGGCCGGAGGCCAGTTTCGCCTTCAGTGCGGCATGATCCTCCGTCTGCGGGTGCCAGTCCACGTAGAGCGGTTTGATCTTGGTTCGCAGGAAATGGTCCGGGCAGGACGTGCCGAGCTCGGCCAGTCGCGCCGCATCGCGGGAATTGGCAAAGCGCAGGGTCCTCGCGTCGTCCTGTACCGTGCCGATGAATCGGCGCTCGCGCGAGAGCTGCCCGCGCAGCCAGGGCAGGATGGCGGCAAAGGCCGCGCGGCGTTCCGCCGGCTCGAGGCTCGCGCAGCGGGCTCCGCCGAAGGCCGCGGCGTCGCCGCCCCGGGCCGCGTAGCGTTCCTCGATCGTGGCGGCGGCCCGCTCGATGAAGCCCAGGGTGCGCTCGTAGCATTCCCGATCGTCGTTCGCCCACGAGATGAAACCGTGCTGGCCCATCATGATGCCGCGCACCTGCGGCT
>CAZWMF010000121.1:0-9426 GCA_964634535.1 uncultured Opitutaceae bacterium
TGAGCGCCACAAATCCGATTCGGCTCCAATTCCACTGTGGTCCGGCGCGACGAGTACCCCTCGAACACCATTTCCAGTGCATCCGGCGCACACGCCCGACGGCCGTCGGATGGATTCAGCGTCCGTCCAGTATCCCCGACTCGCGAATGGCCTGGCCCCAGATCGCGTAGCCCTTCTCGGTCGGATGCGTGCCGTCGGCCATAATATCGGGCGAGATCGACCCGTCGGGAGAAAGGAAGCGCTCCCCGATATCCACGAAGCGGACCTGGTCGCATCCCTGGAGCGCCGCCGGCAGGAGGCGGTCCAGCGCCTGAATGGCTGCGCGCAGGGGCGCGTTGGGCGAATGGAAGCGCGGGAAAACCCCCATCACGAGAATGCGGCTCCCGGGCGACTTGGCGTGGACCATCCGGCAGATCAAGCCGATCGCCTCGGCGATTTCCTCGGGCGAATTCGTCCGCGCGTGGGTCGTGCCCGTCAGATTGTTCGTGCCAATATTCACGATGATGACCTTGGGACTCAGGCCGTTCATCTCGCCGTGCTCCAGGCGCCAGAGGACGTTTTGGGTGCGGTCCCAACCAAAGCCCAGATTGAGAACGCTCTTGCCGCCAAAGGTGTCCTCCCAGGCGAGCGGACCATTGCGGGTGTTGGCCCGCGGCTCCCCGGACCAGAAATGGGTGATGGAGTCGCCGATCAGGACGACCTCGGGATGCGAGGTCGCCTGGGCCTCGAGAACGGCAAAATGTCGCGCATACCAATCATAGGAATCGGCCTCCAACTTGGGCACCGGAACCAGTGCGGAATTGGCGCCGGAGGTGGGGGCGGCCGGGATGAACCGTTCGGCGTAGGCCTGCTGCCAAGCCTCGGCCATCAGTTCGTGCCCGGCGTAGGTCGGATGGACTCCATCCCAAATCCAAGTCGAGACCGGCGCCCGGCGCAGCGCCTCGTCGAAAACGCGCTGGTAGTGGACGAGCGCCGCCTGGTGGCGCACCGCCAGCCGGGAGGTCATCGCCTGGAACTGCCGGACCGCCTCCTGCCAGGCCTCCCAGTGACCCGCGTTGTGCTTTCCGGGCAGGATGAAGGGCTCGCCCAGAATCAACTTGATGCGCGGATTCTGCCCTTGGGCCGAAGTCAGGAGCCGATCGTAAAGGGCCTCGACCTCGGCCAGGTTCAATGGCTTTCCGTGCTCCTGGCTCGCCGCGATATCGTTGATCCCGATGAGCACGGACAGGACATCCGGCCGGTTGCCCAAGGTGTCGGCCGGCCAGCGTACGGCAAGACGCCCCACCGTATCTCCACTGACTCCGCGGTTGATAAAGACGATCCCCCGCTCCGCATAGGCCGCCCCATGCCGGGCCGCGATCAGGAAGGCGTAGCCATGGCCAAGGATATGGTTCGGATCTTCGGTTCGCCCCCGGCCCATGTCCGTGATGGAATCGCCCTGAAAAAGCACCCGTTCTCCGGGACCGAATAGCGGATCGGGGGCGACCGGCTGGGCGCGAGCCAATCCCGTGCCCACGCACAGACCGACCAGCGCACCGGCCGGTCCGAATCTCGCCAATGCCCGAGCAAGTTTAAGGAAAAGCATGGGGGCTCATTTGGGATTCGATTGAGTGCGTCTTTAGAATAGCCGGGAGCTCCATTCGACTCGGGGGTGTCCGCCCGATTATCCGACGACTCCCGCCGGAGGCCGGGCCGCCTTTCGATTGACGTGCACGTAGACGCCTACAGCCACGAGCGTGATCGCCGCCGCCGTAACGCCATAGGCCCGGGTCAGGCCCAACTCGGCGCCGCCAAACTCGACGTGAAACCAGCCGGGCGTCAGCTGAATCACAAAAAAGCCCATCGACCAAATGCCGAGATTGTGCGCCGTATGCCACACCGTCGGCATCCACAGGTTTCCCGTCAGCAGATAGGCGATGCCAAAACAAAGTCCATCCATCACCCACACCGCGCTCAAGATCGCGTTGGGCTGGTACGAGCCGACATGCTCGAGGGCGAATAGGACAGCCGTGCAAATCAGGGCGACATTCCGCGAGGCCACCCGCGATAACGCCGTCATCACCGCTCCGCGATACGTCAGTTCCTCGGCGCCGGCCCAGGCAAAAACCACGAGCATGTTCAGTGCCCCCCGGGCTTCCTCGGCCACGGTGAACGGACCGTTCAGGGTGGCCTGCACCCGTCCGTCGAAGACCCCGATCAGGAGCGGAATGAAGGTCGCCGCCAACCCGGCGAAAAACGCCAGGACGAGCGTCCAGGCCGGAGTGGCGCCCCGCGGGAAACGCTCCTGGATCAGCACGAAGAGCGCGTTGTGCTTCTGGCCGCGGCGCAGCCACACCTCGCGCACGAGCGCGGCGGCGGCGGCGGTCATACTGAGCAAGGCGAGAGCGGCGAGCAGAGGGTTCACGCGGGGTTTGAGCCTGGACCCGCTAGCTTGATCGGCCCCGGGGCGCGCCGCCAGTCCAGATTCCGACCCGGTAATCAATGGAGCGAATGCCTTGTCAAATTTCCAGCGACTCGCAGGCTTGAGCCGGCCATGACCCTTCGCCTCCTGTTTACGTTTGGCCTCGTGGCGCTGTGCGCCGGCGCGGCCCGGTCGGAAACGCCCGTCCTCCGGATCGCCTTCGCCGGCAAGACGCTCGCGCTGACCGCGACCGACCTCGCCGCCATTGCGCATGAGGATTTCAGCGCCACCAATACCCACGAGAAGCAGACCCACACCTACTCCGGATTTCCCGTGCGCCGCTTGCTCGAACGCGCCGGCGTGCCGCTCGGCGAAAAGCTGCGCGGCCCCGCCCTGCACTGGGTGGTGGTGGCCCACGCGCGCGACGGTTACGCGGTGGCCTACGCGCTCACCGAATTCGATCCGGCCTTCACCGACCGGACCATCATGCTGGTCGACCGGCGCGACGGACAGCCGCTGCCGAATGGCGTGGGGGCGCTGCAGGTCATCATACCGGCCGACGGCCGGCCCGCCCGCTGGATCCGCATGGTCGAAAAATTGGACGTGGTCGACGTTAGTCCTTGAACCGTTGGGCCAATAGGCCGAAACCGCCGACGCCGTGCAATCTCGACCGCCAACCGGACCGGGCGCCCGCGCCGAGTTTCAACCGCGCCTGCGCCTGATCAACGACCGCGATATCGCCTTTGGTCCGGGCAAGGCCGATCTGCTCCAAAGAATTGCCGCCACCGGATCCATTCGCTCGGCGGCCGTCGCAATGAAGATGTCTTATAATCGGGCCTGGGGTCTCGTTCGCGAAATGAACCGGAATTTCCGCGAGCCGCTGGTCGCGGCCGCGCGCGGCGGCGAAACCGGCGGCGGGGCCACGCTCACGGCCACCGGCAAGGAAGTGCTCGCCAGATACTTACGTATGGAAGTGGCCTGTCGCGCCGCCACCCGGTCCGACTGGAAAGCCTTGCGCCGTCTGCTCACCTAGGAACCGGCGGCCCGCGCTCTCCTCCGAGCCATCGATCCCGGGTTTGGGCGCACGAACGGGAATGTTCGTTATACTTGACAGGATATAACGGATCGTCCGTCTTCCGCGCATGCGCCTTCGTTCCCGGTTTTCCCTTGGAATCATCCTCCTGGCGATCGCCGTTCGCGGCACCGCGGCCGAACACGTCGCCGTCGCCGCCGCCGCGAATTTGGTCTACGTGCTTGATCCGCTGGACGCGGAATTTGCGAAGGCCAATCCCGCGGTCGTCCTCACCCGCGAAATCGGCGCCTCGGGCGGGCTCGTGGCCCAGATCAGCAACGGCGCCCCCTATGACGTATTCTTGTCGGCCGATCTCCAGTTCCCCAAAAAGCTCATCCAGGCGGGCGCCGCAAATGCGGACAGCCTCGTGACATTCGCGTATGGCAAACTGGTCCTCTGGACCCTGCGGCCGGGACTCGCGCTTGCGTCGGTCGAATCGGTCGTCCGCAATCCCCTGGTCGTCAAGATCGCCTTGGCCAATCCGCAGACGGCCCCCTACGGCCGCGCGGCCGAGGAAGTCCTGGCCAAACTGGGCCTCGCCGCGGAAGTGAAGCCGAAAATCGTGTTTGGCGAGAACATCACCCAGACGGCCCAGGACGTACTCAGCGGCAATGTCGATGCCGGTTTCGTCGCGCTTTCGCTCGTCGCGTCGCCCAAGCTCAATGGCAAGGGCCATTGGCTGGATATCCCCGCCGAGCTGTACGCCCCGATCGCCCAAGGCGCGGTGCTCACGACGCGGGGCGCCGGCAATCCTGCGGCCCGCCGATATCTCGATTTCTTGTCCACGCCGGCGGCCCGCCGGATCCTCGCGAGCTTCGGGTACGGTCTGCCCTAACGGTCTGGCGTCGTCCCCACGTCAGGCCCGGCCGAACGGAGCGCACAGGGTCCGTTCGCCAAAGCTGGCCGATGCGGTCACCGCGATCCTCGCCACGCGCGGACTGCATCCATGTCTGATTCGGGCTGGAGCAGGTGACGGCCTAGCCGCTGGCCCGATCGGGCGCACCGGTCGGGGCCTTCGCGCCTTGCCTGGCGCGCACCTCCGCACACATTGGACATGCGCCGCCCCATGAGATTCCCGTTTTTCGTTCGTCCCGGCAGTTCGGCCGACCCCGGGCCGTGCGTCATGATCCTCGCCGCCTTGGCGGCCTCGGTGGCCCCGGCCGCCGGCGGCACCCCGTTCATGGCCGCACCCGCCCCGATGGTCGCGGCAGTCGCCCATTCGGACAATTCGGCCCCGGTAACCCTCGGCGAAAACGCAACCCAGTTCATATTGGACAACGGCATCGTGACCGCGCGCATCGCCAAGACGACCGGAGACTTGGAAGCGCTCATCTATCGCGGAGTCGACCGGTTGGGCCACGATCAGGGCCGGGCGTCCTATTGGGAACAAGACCCGTCGGCGGCTGCCAAGGTCGGCGGCCTGACCCAGTCCATCACGATCGATCCGGCGACCGACGGCGGCAGCCGGGCCGAGGTGTCGATCAAGGGCATCACCCATGGCGACCCGACCGCCGGACTGACGCCCGGATCCCCGGGTGGGGCGCGCGGCGGCACGATCAATTGCGATCTGGAAATCCGTTATACCCTGGGCCGGGGCGAGAGCGGCCTGTACGCCTATGCCATCTTCTCCCATCCGGCGGCCTATGGACCGCTCCACGTCCCGGAAAGCCGGTTCATCGCCCGACTGAACCAGTCCTTCGATTGGATCTCGGTGGACGCCGACCGCAATCTGCTCGAATGCGCGCCCCGGGATTGGGGCACCGGGGTGGTCGTTCACGCCAAGGAGCAGCGCATCCTGGGCCAGGGCCTTTACCGGAATTCGGTCGAACACAAATACAGCTACACCGCCGTGTTCTTTCGGACGCCGGCCTTTGGCTGGTCGAGCACCCGCGAAGGCGTGGGCGTCTGGTTCATCAATCCCACCATCGAGTACCTCGGCGGCGGGGCCTCGAAACAGGAATTGGTCTGCCACTATGGGGACAACGCCGACCCCGATCCCATCATCCTCGATTACTGGCGGGGCACGCATTATAACGGCGGAGCGATGTGCACCGTGGCCGCCGGCGAGGCATGGTCCAAGGTGATCGGGCCGATCTTTATTTACGTCAACTCGCTCGCGACCGGACCGGCGCCGTCGTCGGCCGACCTCGCCATCCTGGCCGCCACCGCCGGCAATCCAACCCTGCCCGCCGCATGGACCGAAAACGCCACGGCGCTGTGGCGGGACGCCCTCCGCCAGGCCCGGGAGGAGAATTCCCGTTGGCCCTACGACTGGGTTCAAGGCGTGGATTATCCCCACAAGAGCGAGCGCGGCCGCGTGACGGGCCAGATCGTGCTCGTCGACCCCCAGGCCGCGACGACGCGGCTGCCGCACCTCACCGTCGGCTTGGCCCATCCAGATCCGTCACCGGGCGCCGTTCCGCCGACGGGTTTTGGCCGCCGATGGATTGGCCCCCTCGATTGGGCGCACGACGCCAAGTACTATCAATTCTGGAATGAGGGCAATGACGATGGAATCTTCACCATCACCCAAGTGCGGCCCGGCACCTACACGCTGCACGCCTTTGCCGACGGGGTGCTCGGTGAATTGGCGCAGGCCCATGTCGTCGTCGGCGCGGGCCAAACGGTCGATCTCGGCCGGATCGAGTGGAAGCCGGTGCGGTACGGCCGGCAGCTATGGGAGATCGGCTATCCCGACCGCACGGGGGACAAATTCTTCAAAGGCGATGGACCGAACTACTGGCTCTGGGGGTGGGGTCTGCGCTATCCCCTGCTTTTTCCCCAAGACATCACCTATACGATCGGCCAGAGCGACTTCCACCGGGATTGGTTCTTCGAGCAAGTGCCGCGCGGCCAATCCCGGGCCTGGCTGAATCCCAACGCCCCGGACCCCGCCAACCAACGGTTTGGCTGGGTGCGGGCTGGAGCCCAGGGCACGAAGGATCCGTGGATCCTCTATGGCCGAGGCCAGGCGACCACATGGACGGTGAAATTCAACCTGCCCCAAGCCGTCCGCGGCGTCGCGGCCCTGCGCATTGCGCTGGCCGGGGCCGACACGCGCGAACTGGCGGTAACCGTCAACGGCGAAGGCGTCGGAGCCATCCACCCACTGAGCACCAATGCGCTCCGCTACAACACGAACAAGAGCGTCTGGCAGGAACAGACCCTGAAGTTCGACGCGGCGCGGTTAAGACCGGGAGAGAATCGGCTGCAACTCACGATTCCAGAGGGCGAACTTACGAGCGGGGTCGTGTACGACTACCTCCGGCTGGAACTTGCCGAGGATTCCAGAAATTGATTGGCGGGCGTAAGAGGCGGCGGCGAATTCGGACGACGATACGATTCGGAAAATCGATCCCGCTCTGAGCCGATCCGGCGTCATCGGCGTATTGGCCGAGGCCCAATCAAGCTCTTTAGTGGCTCGGGCCAAGCCAACGCGACCAACACACGGCCGGACCAATCGCACGCCGCGTATTCCGTTGCGACCGGGGGGCGAAAGCGTTCGTTTGAAATCCCGCCATGCCCTCCCTCCTCGACTCAGCCCACCAGCGGGCGACCCGGTATTTGAGCGACCTGCCGGCTCGGCGCGTCACTCCTACTCCCGAGGCGATCGAGGCCCTGCAGCGGTTCGTCCGCCCCGTGCCCGAAGGGCCCACCGACCCGGCTGAAGTGCTGCGCGAGTTGGATGACTGGGGTTCGCCCGCCACGGTCGCGACGGCGGGCGGGAGGTACTTCGGCTTCGTCACCGGAGGGTCGCTGCCGGCAACCACCGCGGCCGCCTGGCTCGCCGCTGCCTGGGATCAGAATGCGGCGATGTCGGTTCTGTCGCCGGTGGCCGCGCAGCTCGAAGCCGTAAGTCTCCAGTGGGTGACCGACCTGCTCGGATTGCCCGCGGGCACCGGTGCGGGTTTCGTCACAGGCGCATCGCTCGCCAATCTGACGGCGCTGGCGGCGGCCCGGCATGCGCTGCTCGCCCGCCAAGGCTGGGACGTCGAGGCGAAGGGCCTGTTTCGGGCACCGGAAATCACCGTGGTCACCTCGGACGAGGTCCATTCGACGGTGCTCAAAGCCTTGGCGATTCTGGGCCTGGGACGGGATCGGCTGATCCGCGTGCCCACCGACGAGCAGGGGCGCATGCGCGCCGACCAATTGCCGAACGTGGACGAAAGGACCCTGGTCTGCCTGCAAGCGGGCAACGTGAACACCGGCTCGTTCGATCCGTTCGCGGCGATTTGCGGCCGCGCGAAGGCCGCGGGCGCGTGGGTGCACATCGACGGCGCATTCGGGCTTTGGGCCGCGGCGTGTCCGTCGCGGCGCCACCTTGTCAACGGGATCGACCAGGCCGACTCCTGGGCGGTCGATTGCCATAAATGGCTAAACACCCCCTACGATGCGGCCCTGGCCCTGGTGCGGGACCCGGCGATGCTCCGCCGCGCGATGGCGATCAATGCCTCCTACCTGGACATGGCGGGAGTCCGTGAGCCGGCCCAGTATGTTCCCGACCTGTCGCGCCGGGCCCGGGGCGTGGAAGTTTGGGCGGCCCTTCGTTCGCTCGGCCGCTCGGGGCTCGCCAACCTGATCGAACGGACCTGCAGGCATGCCGCCCGATTTGCTCAGGGGCTCAAATCGGCGGGATTCAAAATTCACAACGATGTGGTGATCAATCAGGTGCTGGTTTCGTTCGGATCGGCCGACCGGACCAAGCGAGTCATCGAGGCAATCCAAGCCGAGGGGACGCTTTGGTGCGGCGGTTCGGTTTGGCAGGGCGCCACCGTCATGCGGATCAGCGTGTCCTCTTGGGCCACCACGGACCAGGACGTCGAGCGGTCTCTGGAGACCATCGTCCGACTCGCCGGACAGAACTAAAGCGCGCCCAACGCGCAAGCCTGCATCCAACGCAAACCCGCCCTGGGAGCCGGTGCCGCGGCCTTGGCGGCCGCGAACCAGGAACGGGCGCGAATCCAGGGGCGGCGCATTGCGGTCGTCCTCACCGGCGGGAATGTCGACCGGCCCGTGTTCGCCGCAACCCTGGAGGACGACAAGCCCTAGGCGAGGCGCCGCGGAGGCGCGTATCAGGGTTTGGTGTACACCAGCGGAAGATTGATGCCGTGCTGGCTGAATGTGCCCGTGATCGTATTGCCGTTGATCGTTCCGGTGTAAGTTACCCCTAGCGAGGACACGCCATACGTCAGGGTACCGCCGTTGACGACGATCGAATCGACGGGCACGCCAAATGACTGTTGATCGGGGCTGTCCGTGGTGGCGCTCAGCACGCCGCCCGGCTGCGTGACGTGCAGGACGATGTGCAGCTGGCCCTGCGGCAGGTGGAGGGCGCCCGTCCAATCACCGAGCGCGGCTTGGGTCGATTGATCGCCGGCCGGGGCGGCGCCCGCCGCTCCGGCGTCGGCATCCGTCACGGAAACGGCCCCGATGAACGTCAGCTGGCCGGTGGGCGCCGGAATCAATTCGATCGGCGAGAGGTTGCGCGTCGCCGGTCCCGCGGGCCAGGGGTCGGACACGCCGAGGGCGAGCACCTGCGTACCGGTATAATTGCCGGAGGTGATGACCATGCAGTTATGGGCGTTGCACACGAGCAGCGGCCGGCCGTTCTGCAGGTTCTCGATCATGACGGCGTTATTGAGGCTGTTGGCGGTCCCCGCGGCGTCGAAGGTGCCGGTCAGACGGGAATGGAATTTCTTCCCGTTGTCGTCCGTCCAATCCCGATTGAGGAACTGCGCGAGCGCCTGGGCGGAGAAGGCGGGCAGACTCGCCGGGTCGCCATAAACGGTTTTCACGAGGGCTTCCGGGCTGATCGGGTGCTTGTAAAAGCGGAATATGTTTGAAACCGCGGTGACCCAGCTCCACTCGGCCTGATGGTCCGGTTGGGTGACGCGCGCAAAATCGGCAATCGGCACCTCGGCGCGATAGATGGGCCCTTGCGGGGTGTTGCCGA
>CAZWMF010000122.1:0-6994 GCA_964634535.1 uncultured Opitutaceae bacterium
ACCTCAACGGGGACGCTTTCTCGAACGACATGAAAGCCCGCGCGATCGAGGCGATTCGCCGGGATCTGGGTCCGATCGACCTCGTCGTCTACAGCCTGGCCTCGCCGCGCCGCATGCACCCGGCGACGGGCAACGTCCACAAATCGGTCCTCAAACCGGTCGGAGCCCCCTACACCAACAAGACGGTCGACACGGATAAGGGCGTCGTCACGTCGATCACGATCGAACCGGCCACCGAGGCGGAAATCGCCGACACGATCGCCGTCATGGGTGGCGAGGATTGGGAGCTTTGGATGCGGGCGTTGGGCGATGCCGGCCTGCTTGCAGCGGGGGCGCAGTCGGTGGCCTATTCGTACATCGGGCCGGAGGTGACGTGGGCCATCTACAAGAACGGAACAATCGGCCTGGCCAAGAATGATTTGGAACGGGCAGCCCGGGCGATCGACCGGCAGCTGGGCCGACAGGGCGGCCGGGCGTTCATTTCGGTCAACAAGGCGCTCGTAACGCAGGCCAGTTCGGCGATACCGGTCGTGCCGCTGTATATTTCCATCCTCTATAAGATAATGAAGCAGCGCGGATTGCACGAGGGCTGCATCGAGCAAATGCAGCGGCTATTCGCGACTCAGATCTATGCAACGGGCGGGCCAAAATTCGACGCCGAGGCCCGCGTGCGGGTCGACGATTGGGAGATGCAGCCGGAGGTTCAAGAAGACGTGAAGCGAATTTGGCCGGGCGTGACGACCGAAAATCTGGCGGCGGAAACCGATATCGCCGGCTACCGCGAGGATTTCCTGAAACTCTTCGGCTTTGGGCTTCCCGGCGTCGATTATCAGGCCGAGGTCGAACCCCACATCCCGATGCTCTGATCAGTCGGCGGCCCCGCCGACGCTCAGCGATCGCCCGTTATCCTTCGGTCCCAACTGGAGGATGTACGGGGCCGCCGTCTCGACCCACGTCTCCGGCTTGGGAAAATCGGCCGCCCCATCCGCCCAACAGCGGCGCAACATGGCGGTGTCGATCGTGCCGGGGCTCAGCGGCACGGCCGCCATTCCGGCGGGAAGTTCTTCGGCCAAGGCCTTGGTCAGGCCCTCAATCGCCCATTTGGAGGCGCAATACGGCGCCACGCCCTTGGATACGCTGCGGCCCCAGCCAGAACTCAGATTGACGATCACCCCCTTTTGCGCGGCCACCATCGCGGGGACAAAGCAGCGAATGACATTGGCGACACCGGTGATGTTGATCGCGATGAGCTGGGCGAACTTCTCGCCCGGGACTTCCCAGAGCGGGGCCGGATCGTTGATCACGGCCGCGTTGTTGATCAGCAAGTCGGGCGCCCCCATCCGGCCGAGCACGTTCTCGGACCAGATCGCCACCCGCGTCGGCTGCGTCACGTCCACCGCCGCGAAGTCGTGCGGCTCGGGATAGGTGAAGCGTAGGTCAAAAATTTCCTTACCGTCCCGGCCGCATCCGGCCACCACATGGCCATGGCCGATGAACCATTCGGCCAGGGCCCGGCCCAGGCCCCGCGTCACGCCGGTGATGACGATATTCATCAGTCGCGGCTCTGCAGCGTGAAATTGCTGAGCCCGCTCTTGCGGCAGACGTCCATCACAAAGGTCAGCCGCTTCAATTGCGACAGCTCGTCGCCCTTGATCACGATGGGCGCATCCGGGCTCGTGTTGTGCACCTGGGCCAGCAGATCGGCCAGTTGCTCGTCCGACATCGGCTTGCCGTTCACGGAGACCGAACCGTCCTTCTCGATCCCGATGACGACGCCATTCTTCAGGTCGTTCTTTCCGGCCGTTTCGATCTTCGGCAGCGTGATGTTCAGGGTCGTCGCCGACTTGAACTGCATGGTCACGAAGGCGAAGAAGATCAACATGACCAGCACGTCGATCAGCGGCACCAAATTGAGCTCCGGCCGCTTGCGGGGTCGCGTGAGCAGCGAACTCATGAATCGACGCGGGCCTCGACGCGCGAATCGGCGCGCGTGCGCCGGAGGATGCGCTCGATCAGCACTTCGAGCTCCGCCGCATAGTTCTCGATCTTGCGCTGCAGATAGCCAAAGCAGACGAGCGATGGCACGGCGATGGTCAAACCGATCAGGGTGGCCGAAAGGGCCAGGGCGACGCCCTTGGTGAATTCACCCGGATCGGGCAGGCCGGTGTCCGGCGATATCTGGCCGAAAACCCGCAGTAGACCGCTCACCGTTCCGGAAAGTCCGATCAGCGGAGCGGCGGCGTAGATGATCTCCAGATAGGGCACGCCGCGGAGCATGCGGTTCACCTCAAGCCGGGCGTAGGCTTTGACCGAGTCCTCGTCGTTGGAGTGCTGTTCGGCGAACTCGACGATGCGCGAGAGCACCGTATGCCGGCCGCCCATCAGAGGGCGTCCCTGGATGACGGCATCGGCCAAATCCTGGGGAATGATCTGCACCCGGCGCAGCGCGTAGGCGCGCTCGCAAACGATGAAGACCATGGCGGCGGAACACAGCCCCAAGGGATAAATCAGGAGGCCGGCACCCTTGAAGATGTCGATCATGGCTAAGAACATGGCAGTAAGAAGTGGTTGGTAGGACGCGATAACGCGACAAAAGGTCCACGGATTCTGCCGCTGGACCCGATTTTCGCCAAGCTCAATGAGCGGGCGCCGGCCCGCCGGTTATCGATGCCGGGCGACCGTTCAGGCATTCCTCCCGACGGCGCCGGTGACGAACCCGTAGGCCGAAGCGCCGAACCCATATACTAAATCCTATATCCAAGCAATTTAACTCCAGACCGAATCAAAGTTTACGGGCTTCCACGGATGCGAAGATTTATCGAAATCGGATGGGTGCCACCCGATTGATTCCGCGTCGCTCAGGCCGCGAGATACGGATGCCGGCGCGCGAGATCCTGAACCGCGGGCAGACCATCGATCAGTTCGCCGATGGCGTCCCACCGACCATTGACCAGCGCATCGCGGGCCGATTCGCGCAGGGTGGCCGAAATTGACTCCGAACCGTATCGAATCGACGGCTGGGCGACGTCGACGGTGACTTCCAGGCTCGGATCGGCCGCGACGGCCGCGGCCAGCCGGGCGATGTCCTCGCGCCGGGCAGAGAGACAGGGAATGCCCAGGGTCGTGCAATTGCCGAAAAAGATCTCCGCGAAATTCTCGGCGACGACGGCGCGAAACCCGTATTTCTGTATCGCCTGCGGAGCGTGTTCGCGCGAGGAGCCGCAGCCAAAATTGGCCCCGGACAGGAGGATCGTCGCCCCGCGAAAACGCGCCTCGTTCAGCGGATGCGCCTTGTCGGTTCCGTCCGGATTCTTGCGGACGTCATAAAAGAGATACTCGCCCAGCCCGTCGAACGTGATGCACTTCATGAAGCGCGCCGGGATGATGCGGTCGGTGTCGATATCGTTGCCCGGGACCTGGACGGCGCGGCCGGTGAGTTGAGTGATTTTCGCGAGAGCCATGGGAAGGGAGCGTTGGAAATCAGTTGGTGCGCACGTCGAACACGTCGCGGGCGTCAGCCACCGCGCCGGTGACGGCGGCAGCCGCCACCATGAGGGGGCTCATCAGGATCGTACGCCCGGTGGGGCTGCCCTGCCGCCCCTTGAAATTGCGGTTCGACGAGCTGGCGCACAGCTGGTCGCCGACCAGCTTGTCGGGATTCATGGCCAGGCACATGGAACAGCCGGCCTCGCGCCATTCGAATCCGGCCTCGCGGAACACGCGGTCGAGGCCGAGTTCGGCGCACAGCCGTCCCACGCCCTGCGACCCGGGCACCGCGATCGCCTTCACGCCGGGAGCAACTCTGCGCCCCTTGAGGTGGCGGGCCACCTCCTGGAAATCGCTCAACCGACCGTTGGTGCACGAGCCCAGGAAGGCCACCGCGATGGGCGTGCCCTTGATCGGAGCGCCCGGCTGCAGTTTCATGTAGGCCAGGGCCTCCTCGATCGAACTTCGCTCGTCGGCCGAGCGCGCCTGGGTCGGATCGGGTATCGTCTGGTCGATCGCCACGCCCTGGCCGGGATTGATGCCCCAGGTGACGGTCGGGGCGATCTGCGCGGCGTCGAGCGTGACAAGATCGTCGTAGCGGCAGCCGGGATCGCTCGCCACGGCCTGCCAACGCGCCACCGCCTCGTCCCAGGCCGCACCGCGCGGCGCATAAGGCCGACCCTTCAGGTACGCGAAGGTGGTTTCGTCCGGATTGACGTAGCCGGCGCGCGCGCCGCCCTCGATCGACATGTTGCAGACCGTCATCCGCTCCTCCATCGTGAAGCGGTCGAACACTTCGCCGCCGTATTCGTAGGCAAATCCGGTGCCGCCGTTCACCCCGAGCGTGCGGATGATATGCAGGATGACATCCTTGGCGTAGACGCCGGGCCGCAACCGCCCGGTGACGTTGATGCGGCGCACCTTCAACGGGGCCAGGGCCATCGTCTGGGTGGCGAGCACGTCGCGGATCTGGGTCGTGCCGATGCCAAAGGCGATCGCCCCGAAGGCGCCGTGGGTGCTCGTGTGGGAGTCGCCGCAGGCGATGGTCGTGCCCGGCTGGGTGATACCCTGCTCCGGACCGACGATGTGGACGATGCCCTGCTTGCCCGTGCCGCGATCGAAGAAGGTCAGGCCGAACTCCTGGCAGTTGCGGCGCAGTTCCTTGATCATCGCATCGGCCAGCGGATCGGCGAAAGGCTCCAGAAACTGATCGGTGGGCACGATGTGGTCGACCGTGGCGAACGTGCGGTGCGGCATCGCCACCTTCAGACCCAGATCCCGCAGCATGCCGAAGGCCTGCGGGCTGGTCACCTCGTGGATGAGGTGGGTGCCGATCAGCAATTGGGTCTGCCCGTCCGCCAGCAGGCGGACGGCATGGGCGGACCAGACTTTTTCAAACAGGGACTGGGGCATGGCGGGATTCTAACCTGGGTTTGCCTTGCCGGGAAATACTTGTTTGAGCTCTACCGATGCCTAGAACGTATCAATTCCCCTTCGAGCTCCGCCACCTGATCTATTTTCGCGAGGTCGCGCTTCGCCTGCATTTCCGGAAGGCGGCCGAATCGCTGGCGGTGGCCCAGCCGGCCCTGAGCCGCCAGATCGCCCAGCTCGAAAGCGGTCTGGGGACGCCGCTCTTCGTGCGTTCCAGCCGGCGAGTCGATCTGACCCCCGCCGGACGCCAATTGGCCAAGGAGGTGGAGCCCCTGCTGCAGGCCCTGGCCGGCCTGCCCAGCGTCCTGCGGGCGGTGGCGGATGGCCAGGTCGGCCACATCCGGGTCGCCTTCACCGGGTTGGCGATGGCCACGGTCCTGCCGAAGATCCTTCGGGCGTTTCATCGCGAACACGCCGGCATCCGCCTGGAGCTCAATGAATCGCCCACCGCGATCCAGATCGAGGCCTTGAAGTCGGGCGAGATCGCGTGCGGCTTCTTTCATCCGGAAGGCCCGACGCCGGGCCTGCAGACGCGCCAATTGCTGCGGGAGCGCAACGGCGTGCTCTTGCCCGCCGACAGTCCGCTCGTCGCGCGGCCGCGCTTGCGTCTGCGCGAACTCGGGAACACGCCCTTTGTCCTATTCCCGCGGGCCAATAATCCCGGTTACTACGATCGGACGTTGGCGGCGTTCGCGCAGGCCGGGGTCGCACCCCGGATCGCCGAGGAGGTATGGCCCCGGGCGAATGGAATCGGCCTCGTGCGGGCGGGCATTGGCGCCATGTTCATGGCCGAATCGGAGACCCTCCACCTGCCTTCGGACGTCGTCTTTCGGCCAGTCGCGGGGCCGGTGCCCGAAAGCCGGCTGGTCATCGGCTGGCGCACCGGGGCCGAGACCGATCCGGCGACCCGGGCCTTTCTCGCCATCGCGCAAAACCAAGCCCATTAGAAACGATAGCCGAATTCCGAACGTCGGCGCGGTTTGACCGCCGGGGTTTCGCGTCCGGTCAGTCGCCAGGCCAGCGACAGATAAGAGTATATTATTTTAATTATAAATAGTTTACGAACTGATCAGCCGTAGCACGTCAAACACAGGCAAGGCGGATCCGACGGCGTCAGTTATGAAATATTTATACGTTTTCTGAGCCTGTTTATTAGGACGCGAAGCTGGCGCGGCGTACGATCGGCGCGCCATGACATGGAATGAAATTCTCCAGATCGTCCTGTTTTTCGGGCTCGGAATCGCCCTGACTCCCATCGTGGGCCGCTATATGGCCCGTGTCTTCCAGGGGGAGAAGACCCTTCTCCAACCCGTGCTGCTGCCCATCGAGCGCTTCGTCTACCGGATGACCGGCGTCAATCCCGATGAGGAGATGACCTGGCTCAGGTACTTGTGGGCGGTCGTGCTTTCGACGGTCATCGGCGCCCTGTCGCTCTATCTCATTTTGACCACGCAGCAGTGGCTTCCGCTCAATCCCCAGGGCCTCCCCAATGTGCCCTGGCACCTGGCCTTCAACACGGCCTGGAGCTTCACCTGCAACGCCGACTGGCAGTCCTACTCGGGCGAGGCGGTGATGAGCAATTTCTCGCAGACGATCGGCCTTTCCGTCCACCAGTTCATCAGCGGCGCTTCGGGCATCGCGGTGCTCGTGGCGGTGGGCCGGGCGCTCAAACGGGCCTCGCTCAAGTCGATCGGCAACTTCTGGACCGATCTGACGCGGTGCATGCTCTACATCGTCATCCCGCTATCCGTGCTGTGGGCGATTCCGCTCGCCTGGCAGGGCTGCCCGCAGAGTTGGAAAGCCTACCCGAACGCCAGCCTGGTCGAACCCTACACGACCCAGATTCCGAAGACCGACGACAAGGGCAATCCGGTGAACGGCGCCGACGGCAAGCCAGTCATGGTCGACGCCCGGGTGGACTCACAGCTGATCCCCATCGGGCCGGTCGCCTCCTTCGAGTCGTGCAAGCAGCTCTTCACCAATGGCGGCGGCTGGTACGGGGTCAATAGCGCCCATCCGCTCGAGAATCCGACCCCGCTCGCCAGCTTTCTGGAGATGCTGGCGATCATCGTGATCC
>CAZWMF010000122.1:7004-9396 GCA_964634535.1 uncultured Opitutaceae bacterium
GTACCATCCCCTACCCGGCGGTGGGGGACCCGGTGGCGATCATCGTGATCCCGATGGCGCAGGTCTACATGTTCGGACTGCTGATCGGCAACAAGCGCCACGCCTGGACGCTCTTCGCCGTGATGCTTTCGCTCTTCTTCCTCACGTTCGCGTTTGCCTGGTGGCAGGAGTCCCAGCCGAATCCGGTGACCGCGGGCTACTTCCCGCACATGGAGGGCAAGGAAACGCGATTCGGAGTGATGAATAGCGTCCTATGGGGCGTTTCGTGTACGGCCATCGATAACGGCTCCGTCAATTCAATGCACGATAGTTGGATGCCCTTGGCCGGTCTCATGCCGATGTGGAACATCCTGGTTGGCGAAATCTTCTTCGGCGGGGTGGGCTGCGGGGTGTATTGCATGCTCTTTCACGTTCTCATCACGGTGTTCATCGCCGGGTTGATGATAGGACGAACACCCGAGTACCTGGGCAAGAAGCTCGGCGCCTGGGAGGCTACCTGGGCGGTCATCGGCGTCCTGGGCCCGAACGCCGCCTGCCTGATACCGACGGCGATCTCTTGCATGATACCCTCGATCGTCAGCACGACGCTCGGCAACAATGGGCCGCACGGCTTGAGTGAGATCCTCTATGCCTATGGCGAAGCGGCCAACAATAATGGGAGCGCGTTCGCGGGCTTGAACGCGAACGTACCCTGGCACGACGTCGCCTTGGGCATCGCAATCATCGTCGGGCGTTTCGCGCCGATCGCCGCGGCCCTGGCAATCGTTGGCAGGCTGGCGTCGAAAAAGACGGTGGAAGCTTCGGCCGGGACCCTGCCGACGCACGGCTGGACCTTCGGCCTGACGCTCACCGGCGTGATCATGATCGTCGCCGCCCTCACCTTCTTTCCGGCGATCTGTCTCGGCCCCTTGGTCGAACACGGCCTCATGCTGGCCGGCCGCGCGTTTTAACCCGACCGGAACCTTTACCACATGAGCGCCAAATTCGAGATCCAATACAGTTCGCTCGTCCGCCAAGCGGTGATCGACGCTTTCAAGAAGCTCAATCCCAAGGACGAGATCAAGAACCTGGTCATGTTCGTCGTCTGGCTCGGCTCGATCTGGACGACCGCCATCCTGTTCATGCCCGGCCAATGCAACCGCTTCAACGTCCAGATCTGCCTCTGGCTCTGGTTTACCTGCGTGTTCGCGAACTTCGCCGAGGCGATGGCCGAGGGCCGGGGCAAGGCGCATGCCGACGCCTTGAAGAAAATGCGGACCAAGACGACCGCGAAGAAGCTGGTCAATGGCAAGGAAGTGGTCGTCTCGAGCAGCGAGCTCAAGATCGGCGACCAGTTCGTGTGCGTCGCCGGCGATCTGGTCCCCTCCGACGGTGAAATCATCGAAGGCATCGCCACGGTCGACGAATCGGCCATCACCGGCGAGTCGGCCCCGGTCGTGCGCGAGAGCGGCGGCGACCGCAGCGCCGTGACCGGCGGCACCAAGGTGACCAGCGACCGCATCGTCGTGCGCGTGACCGCCGAGGAGGGCAGCTCCTTCCTCGACCGGATGATCGAGATGATCGAGGGCGCCCGCCGGCAAAAGACGCCGAACGAGATCGCCCTCAACGTCGTCCTGGTGAGCCTGACCGCCCTGTTCATCGTCGTCGTGTTCACGCTGCCGCCGATGGCCAAGTACAACGAGGCTCAGGCCGGCCAAACCGACGTGGTCCTGACCACGATCCCGGTGCTCCTCGCGTTGATCGTCTGCCTGATTCCGACGACCATCGGCGGGTTGTTGAGCGCCATCGGCATCGCCGGCATCGACCGGCTGATGCGCCGCAATGTGATGGCCACGAGCGGCCGCGCGGTCGAGGCCGCGGGCGACGTCGACGTGCTGCTCCTCGACAAGACGGGCACGATCACCCTCGGCAACCGCATGGCCACGGACTTCATTCCGGCCCCTGGGGTGCACGTGGAGGAGCTGGCCGACGCCGCCCAGCTCGCATCGCTGGCCGACGAGACGCCGGAAGGCCGCTCGATCGTCACCCTGGCCAAGGAGAAGTACAACCTGCGGGGCCGCGATGTGGCCGACGCGCACATCACCTTCGTGCCATTCACCGCCCAGACCCGCATGAGCGGCGTCGACTTCGGCGACGGCCCCGGCGCCAACGGCCGCGGCATCCGCAAGGGCGCCGCCGAGGCGGTCCGCAAGTACGTCGCCGACTTGGGCGGCAAGGTGGACCAGGCGGTCCTCAGCAAGGTCGAGGAAATCGCGCGCCAAGGCGCCACCCCGCTCGTCGTGGCCGACGGTTCGCGCGTGCTGGGGGTCATCTGCCTCAAGGACGTCGTGAAGGGCGGCATCCGCGAGCGCTTCGCGCAGCTCCGGCGCATGGGGGTCAAGACGGTGATGAT
>CAZWMF010000123.1:0-9333 GCA_964634535.1 uncultured Opitutaceae bacterium
GGATCTGCGCGAGGAAGGGACCCGTACGAGCACGCGGCGCTGCACCCGCCTGATGCGCGCCCAAGGACTGCGCGGCAAGAAGAAGAATCGGCGACGGCCGAAAACGACGGACAGCACGCATGCGCAGCCGGTCGCTGCGAACGTGATCGCGGAACGGCCTGCGCCCACCGGCCCGAATCAGGCCTGGCGAACCGATATAACATACCTGAAAACCGCGGAAGGCTGGCTGTTCTTGGCAGCAATCCTCGACGCCTGGAGTCGCCGCGTCGTCGGCTGGGCTTGCGCACCAACTCTGCATGCCAGCTTGGCGCTCGCCGCCCTCCAGGACGCCTTGCGCCGCCGACGACCGCCGCGAGGCGTCCTGCATCACTCCGACCGGGGTTGTCAATACGTCGACGCTGACTACGTTGCCCTGTTGGCCGCCGCCGGCCTGGAACGCAGCATGAGCCGCTCTGGCAATTGCTACGATAACGCGGCGATGGAATCGTTCTGGAGCACGTTCAAATCCGATACCGGCCTGGACGAAATCGTTCTGCCCACACGGCGCCAAGCCGAGCTTGCAGTCTTCGATTATATCGAGACGTTCTACAACCCGAGGAGGCGCCACAGCTCCCTTGGTAATCTCTCACCTGTGGCGTTTGAAAGAAACCATCAACTAAACGACATCAAAGCCGCCTGAATTGGTGTCCGTTTTTTCGAAGCAAGCCCATGCGGCTTGGATTGATTTGGAATAGTGCACAGGATATCAGAGGAAAAGGCGGCACGGTCTGCACTAGGTTTGTGATTTTCTGGGAATTTTTCGGCTGTCCAATGGTGTTGAGAAGCGACGATGGTGAATTGGCGCCAGTTATCGATTTCCGAGATTAACCGATGGTCGGTAGGTGCTCAGCCAACGCTGGGACGATCGGCCGACCAATGGAGAATCCAACCGGAGTCGGTCCGTTCATAGGGAGCGGGACGTCGATTTTCCGGTTGCTATCATTGCAGGCGGGGCAATTTGCGGGAGCCGCGCTGGACGGGGCGGCTGTCCTTACTACCAGATCGTGGACATCGGGTAGCGGCTCGGCGGTACCCATTTCAGCGCTAGTGTCTGGACGCCACGTGGAGGATGCATTAGCGACTTTGGGTGCCAATCTTACGGTCAAAAAAAACATGAAACGATGCCAGATGAATTCGTTGGCTAATTCGCTTTGCGGCTACCTCTGCTCGCGAAATAACGATATCGCTGGGTATTGGGGCATTGGAATGCTGTGTGCGGCCGCGAAGCGCGAGAAGCGGCGGAAATTCAGCTTCAAGATTCGGCCAGGTGAAGTGCTGCGGATTTACGGGTACGAGATCACGAGTTCGCAAGTAGTAACCGAGAAACTCGTGAAGTTCGGTCTGGATTCGATTGAGGGGCGTTTGTCGTTTTTCGAAGATGGACGATATCCGCACGGTGCTGAAAAGTTTACCTGCGGCTTAGCAATTGCGATCACCCAGGGAGGACGTACTGGATTGAGCATGAGCCACGTCGAATGCTGGCCGCACGACTCGTTGCGGGAACAGCGTCGGGCCTCCGTTTCAAGCCCTTCATTGATAGAACGGCTCAAAACATCCTAAAATGATCCGTTTTTTGCACCCCGAGACCTGTATCGCGTCATCCCGCTGTATCGGTTTTGGTGTGGGGCCCGTTGCAAGATGCAGATGCGTTTTCCCTAAAACTGAATTGGGATGATACCGTCTTGCCACATGAAGCCTACTCCTGCGCAGGTGGTGGCGCACAGCTATCGCAATCGGACCGAAGTAGAGGCAAGTGACCGTTGCAGGTGTTTTCACTGCTTGGCGAGCTTCCGGACAGCGGATATCAAGGGTTGGCGGGATAGCGATGATCCCGACTACGACGGCGGTCTCGTTGCTGATGGCGCCCGGTTTCCCGGGCTCACTGCTGTTTGCCCGTCATGTGACTACGAGTCCGTCGTCGGTGACGCCTCGGGATTTGATCTGTCTGATGAGTTACTCAGGCAGGCCGAGTCGTATTGGCACCATTCGGCTTAAAGACGATGTACGGATTTCCGAAGAGTCTAGATCTGACGCAAATTGTGGGGGAGCTCACCACGCAGATTCGTTTGGGCAGTTCGATCTACAATTCACGTTCGGGAGGGTCAATTTCGCCGTTCAATCGCCAGTCGGGACATGGAGCAACATGAGGACGCACCTTGGGTTGCGGCGGGCACCATTCCGCATTGCGAAATGGTGGACCCTACTGGGCTCGAACCAGTGACCTCTTCCATGTCAAGGAAACGCTCTAACCAACTGAGCTAAGGGTCCGGATATTGCGCAAAGGTAGATGGGAAACCGGGAGAACCGCCGGAGCAAGGAAAAATCCGCGTTGCGCGTCAGGGCTCAAGGTAGACTTCCTGGGTCGGGTGGTGGTCGAGCACGGTGGAAAACCAGCCGTGGACCGACGGCTGGATCAGGAAGTCATGGGTGTAGTAGAAGATGGGGATGATCGGGGCCGAATCGAGCAGGAGGTTTTCGGCCCGGTGGAGCAGGGCGAGGCGTTCGGGCGAATCGCCCGCCGTCTCCGCCTGCGCGAGGAGCGCATCGTAGGCGGGATCGGACCAGCCGGTCCGGTTGTTGCCGTCCGCCGACGACCAGACGGTGAGGAAGGAGGCCGGATCCGGGTAGTCGGCGATCCACGACGCGCGCATCAGGTCGTAGTCGCCGCTCACTGCGGCCGCGAGCATGGTCTTGAACTCGGCGTTGCGCAGTTCGACCGCGACGCCCAACTCGCGCCGCCAGGTTTCCTGGACCACCTCGGCGATGGCCCGATGGCTTTCGGAGGTGTTGAACGTGAGCACAAACCGGGGAAGGCCCCGGCCGCCGGGATGACCCGCTTCGGCCAGGAGTCGGCGGGCGGCGTCGTAATCGGTGTGCAGGCGCGGGTCGGGCGTATAGCCGGGCAAACCCGGGGGGACAAATCCCTCGGCGGCCGTTTGGCCACCCTGCAGGATGCGCTCGACGATCGCGCGCCGGTCGACCGCCAGGGCGAGGGCGCGACGGATGCGCGCGTCGTCCAGAAAGGGCCGCCGGACGTTGATCCGGTAAAAATAGGTCGCGAGGTAGGGATCGATCCGCAGATCGGGGGATTGCTTCGCCCGGTATGCGGCGATGCGCGTTGGCGGGACCGCGTCGGTGATGTGGAGCTGGCCGGCCCGAAAGGCGCGTTCTTCCGCGTCGAGGCTGTCGATCGGATAGAAGTGGATGGCGTGCAGGCGCACGCGGGCGGCGTCCCAATAGGTGGGCGACTTTTCGACGACGATTTCCCGATCCGGCGACCAAACGGTCAGGACGAACGGTCCATTGCCCACCAGCACGCCGGCTTCGGCCCAGTCGGTTTCGCGGGCGGCGACCGGCCCGCGGCTGGCGATGACGCGCACGGGCACCGGCAGCCAGGCCATGTGGGTGAGCAAATTCAGAAAATAGGGTGTCGGCCGTTCGAGATCCACATCCAGGGTTTGCGGATCGACGGCGCGGGCCCCGAGGGTGCCGGGGTCGCTGGTCGCACCCAAGTGGAAGGCTTGCGCGCCCTTGAGCGGGTAGAGCAGACCAGCGTTTTCGGCGCGCAACGCGGGCGAAAGCATGCGCCGCCAGGCGGCGACAAAATCGGCCGCGGTCACGGCCAGGCCGTCCGACCAGCGGGCGTCGGTCCGCAGGTGGAAGCGGTAGTGGAGCCCGTCGGGCGAAACTTCCCACTGGCGGGCCACGCCGGGCACCGGATGCAGATCGTGGGCGTCCTCGCGTACCAGGCCTTCGAACAGCGTGGCCGTGATCGCCTGTTCGGCGATTCCCGTGGCGCGCTGCGGGTCGAGGTCGGCCGCCTCGTAACCGACACCGCGATAGAGGACCTGGTCGCGGTCGCCCCGGGCCACCGCGGTATCGCGCCGGCCACAACCGGACAATCCGACGAGGAGGGCCAGCGCCAGGGCGGCGAAGCGCCGGTGCCGGCCGGTCATGGCGACGCCCGCTCCAGCAGGACCACGGCGTGCGCCGCAATCGCCTCGCCCCGGCCGATTTCCCCGACGCCCTCGTTGGTGGTCGCCTTGATACCGATAGCGGCGGGGGCCAATTGGCAGGACGCCCCGAGGGCCGCTTTCATCGCGGCGAGGTGCGGGGCGATCTTCGGCCGCTCGGCGACGAGGGTCGCGTCGACGTTCACCGGCGCCCAGCCCTGGCGGGCCAGTTCCGCGACGACCCGGCGCAGGAGCCCCTGGGAATCGGCGTCCTTCCAGGTCGGGTCGGTATTCGGAAAAAAATGGCCGATGTCGGGCAGTCCGGCCGCGCCGAGCAGCGCATCGCAAATCGCATGCGTCAGGCAGTCGGCATCGCTGTGGCCGTCCAGGCCGAAATCGGTGGAGAAGCGCACCCCGCCCAGGACCAGCGCGCGGCCGGTCACCAGCCGGTGGATGTCGTAGCCGTGGCCAACGCGGAAGGGGGCGCTCATCGCCACACTATTTAGAATGCCCCGGCCGGCACGCAAAGCTTGTTTGCCGCGCGCCGATCATGTTGACTGTGGCCACGCTGCCCCCGATGTCGGCCGAAATCATCCTCGCCCTCGACGTACCTGATCGCGCCTCCGCTCTGCCGGTCCTCGACCGCGTGGACGGGACGATCCATTGGGTGAAGATCGGCCTGCAGATGTTCACGGCGCTGGGGCCGGATTGGGTCCGGGAAGTGGCCGACTTGGGTTTTCGGGTGTTTCTCGACCTCAAGCTCCACGATATCCCGCACACGGTGGCCCGCGCCGTCGACTCGCTTTCGCCCCTGCCGATCGGCATGCTGACGGTGCATGCGGCGGGCGGGCGCGAAATGCTCACCGCCGCCCGGGCCCAGGCCCGACCGGATCTGCTGCTCTTGGGGGTCACGGTGTTGACTTCGATGGACCGGGCGGCCCTCGCGGAAATCGGGATCTCCGATCCGCCCGAGGTCCAGGTTGAGCGGCTGGCGCGCTTGGCGCTGGCCGCCGGTTTTCAGGGCCTGGTGTGTTCGCCGCTCGAGATCGCGCCCTTGCGGGCTCTGGACAGTGCGGTGCGGCTGGTGACCCCCGGCATCCGGCCGGTGGCCGACGATCGCGGCTCCGGAGGCGGGGCGCGGGCGCCCAAGGATGATCAGAAGCGCGTCCTCAGCGCGGCTGCGGCGGCCGCCGCCGGGGCCAATTATCTCGTGGTCGGCCGGCCGATCCTGCAGGCCTCCGACCCGGCGGCCGCGGCCCGGGCGTTGCAGGCCGAAACGGCTGGAGTCTGACCCGCGCATGTCCCGAACCGCCGCCATTCTCCTCGCCGCGGGCAGCGGCAAGCGCATGCAAGGCCAGGTTGCCGACAAGGTGCTGGCCCCGGTGGCCGGCCGGCCGGTGTTTTCCTATTCGGCCGCGGCGTTCATGCGCAGCGCGGTGGCCGACTTGTACGTGGTGGTCTATCGCGACCGCTGGCAGATGCTGGAACTGTCCGCGCGGGCGCCCACGCCCTGCCTGCTCGTGCGCGGCGGCCGCCGCCGTCAGGATTCGGTGGCGGCGGCGCTGGCGGCATTGCCGGCCGATATCGCCTTCGTGTTCATCCATGATTGCGCGCGGCCGCTGATCCGGCCCGACCAACTGGTCGCCCTCCACAAGATCGTGCGCCAGACCGGGGCGGTGGTGCTCGCGCACCGGGTGACCGACACGATCAAGCTGGTCGCCCCGCGCAAGGGTCGCGGGCCGGTGCGCCTGCGCGGCCTCGACCGCAGCCGGCTTTGGGCGATGGAGACCCCGCAGGTGTTTGAGCGCGCGCTGATCGACCGCGCCTACCGCAAAGTGGCGACGCGCCGCCAGGTGGTGACCGACGATACCGCCGCGGTCGAACTGCTGGGACGCGGGGTGACCGTCCTCGAGAACGAGCATCCCAACCCCAAACTCACGCGGCCGGCGGACTTCGCCTTCCTCGAGTTCCTGCTGGCCGGAGGCGGGCACGCCTCGTGAGCGGCGCGGAGGTTCTGTCGCCGGCCAAAATCAACCTGACGCTGGCGGTCACCGGTCGGCGGCCGGATGGGTACCATGACCTCGTTTCGGTGGTTGCGCCCCTGGCCTGGGGCGATCGGCTATCGGCCGCCCCGGCCCCGGACGGGGAAACGACGTTGGACTGCGACGATCCCGCGGTGCCGTCCGGACCGGACAATCTGATCCTCAAGGCCGCGGCGGCGTTTCGGGCTGCCGCGGGCTGGACGGGCGGCGTGAGGTTTGACCTGCGCAAAGTCATCCCGATGGGCGCCGGCCTGGGCGGGGGCAGCAGCAATGCGGCGAGCGCGCTGCGCCTGCTCAACGCGATGGCCGGGGGGGGGCTCTCGGCCGAGGCGTTGGCCCGCGTGGCGGCAGGCGTGGGATCCGATTGCCCGTTGTTCTTGGCCGACGCTCCCGTGGTCATGCGCGGCCGCGGCGAACGGATTGAACCGCTCGTGCCGGCTGCGCGCAGCCGGTTGGCCGGCCGCCGGGTGGCGCTTTTCAAGCCGGGCTTTTCCGTGGCCACCGCCTGGGCCTATCGGCACTGCGCGCAGCGCGCGGCCTATGCCTCCGCAGTCGAAGCGGAACGCCGGCTCGCGGCGTGGTGCGCGGACGCCGACGCACCCGCCGAACAGCTCCTCAGCAATAGTCTGGAGACGCCCGTATTTGAAAAGTTTCCCGCGCTGCCCGGTCTCTTGGCGCGGTTGCGAAACTGTTTCGGTTGGGAGGGCCGAATGAGCGGCAGCGGCAGCGCCCTGTTCGTCCTGGTGCCACCGGGCGATGTCCGCCCCATGGCCGAGGTCGCCGCGGCGGTCCGCGAGGCGTGGGGACCGTCCGCCTGGTTTCAGGACACGAAAATCGCGGACAAATCCCCGCCGGTGTGAAATTCCCATTTGACCCTCGGCGGCGGGTGGGCGTTATCCTCTCACGCCGTACTCCCGTGCGGCAGGTAACCTAGCATGTCCGCGCCCGCTCGGCCCTCCCAGGAAACAGTGGTGCAAGGTCTTCCGGCCTCGCAGGGCATCGCTTATGGCCGGATCTTCGTGTACTTGCAGAGCGAGGTCGAGGTGGCCAACTACCAGGTCGACCCGGACAAGCGCTTGGGCGAGGTGGCGCGCTTTGAGAAGGCGCTGCTGGTCACCCGTCAGCAGATCGCCAAAATCCAAAGCGAGGTGGAAAAGAATCTGGGCGCCGACGAGGCGCGCATCTTCGACGCCCATTTGTTGGTCCTGGAGGACCAGGCGCTGATTTCCGAAACCATCCGCGAATTTGAGTCGTCCGGCACGAACATCGAGACCTGTTTCCAGCGGGTTTCTCAGCGCTACATCCAGGCGTTCACCGAGATCGACGACGAGTATCTGCGCGAGCGCGCCGGGGACCTGCGCGACGTCGCGCAGCGGGTGCTTCAGAACCTCTTGGGCCAGGCCGAGAACAGCCTGAGCCGCCTGGCCGACCAGCGCATCATCGTGGCCAATGACCTTTCCCCGTCGGCGGCCGCCAGCATCGATCGGACGGCGGCGCTGGCGCTCGTCACGGACAAGGGCAGCCGGACGAGCCATGCGGTGATCGTCGCTCGCTCGATGAAGATGCCGGCCGTGGTGGGCGTGCGCGATTTGTCGAGCCGCGTTTCGACCGGCGACTGGGCCATCGTCGATGGCTACGACGGGACGGTAATCATCCATCCCTCTGAGCAAACGCTGTTTCGGTATGGCAAGATCCAGGTCGAGAAGCGCTCCTACGAGCAGCGACTCCTGGAGGCGAACCGGGAACCGGCCGTCACGCTGGACGGCCGGGAAGTGCGGCTCATGGCCAATATCGAGAAGGTGGAGGAGATCGCGCAGGTGCGCGAATACATGGCCCGCGGGGTGGGGTTGTTCCGCTCCGAATACCTCTATCTGAGCGCCGCCCGGGTTCCGACCGAGCAGGAGCAGTTTCTCGCCTACAAGCAGGTGGCCGAGGCGCTCGCGCCCGATCCGGTGACCATCCGCACGCTGGATTTGGGCGGGGACAAACCCATGACGCACATCCCGGCCCTGGCGCTCAAGGAGGCCAATCCGTTCATGGGTTTTCGGGCCATCCGCTTCTGCCTGGAGACACCGGATATATTCAAGGACCAGCTGCGCGCGATCCTGCGGGCGAGCGCCCACGGCACAGTCGAACTGATGTACCCGATGATCAGCGGCACCGAGGAGGTCGATCGGGCCAACGCGATGCTGGACGAGTGCAAGGCCGAATTGCGCTCCAAGGCGGTGCCATTTGACGAGAAGATCGAGGTCGGTGCGATGATCGAGATTCCCAGCGCGGCCGCGATCGCCGACCTCCTGGCCGAGAAGTGCGATTTCTTCAGCGTCGGCACAAACGACCTGATCCAGTACCTGCTGGCGATCGATCGGGGCAACGACCGCATCGCCCATTTGTACGAGCCCACCCACCCGGCGGTCCTGCGGACGCTGCGCCAAGTGGTGGTCGCGGCGAAAAAATGCGGGATTCCCGTCAGCGTGTGCGGCGAAATGGCCGGCGACCCGGTATTCACGCCGCTGCTGCTCGGCCTGGGGATCAAACAGCTGAGCATGACTCCCGCCCTCATCCCGACGGTCAAATACGTCATCCGCGCGATGAAAATGACGGAGGCTCAGGCGCTCGCCGAGCAGGCGCTTACCATGGGCTCCGCCAAGGATATTTACGCCATGTGCGACGCCTTCTACCAGGCCCGGGCGCCGGCGGGCTAGGCCGGAATGCATCGTCGCATTCTGGGAAAACCGGCCGGCTGGGCTCTGGTGGCGCTGCTGGCGCTGTGGGTGCCGCTTCTCTGGCGCTGGGCCCGGGTGTGGCTGGACTTGCCCGATCAGGGCTATGGCTGGGGTGTCCCCGTGCTGGCGGCCTACCTCCTGGCCGAATGCTGGCGGCGCGCGGCGGCGCCGGATCGGCCCCGGCCAGCGCTCGGGGCGTGCGTGATGGGCGTCGGCCTGGCCCTCTGGGCCGCCGATTTGCCGGTCCTCGAAGCGAACGCTCTCTGGCCCACGGCGCAGTGGTGGGGCGCCGCGGGTGCCGTCGTCGCGATGCTCGGCGCGCTCATCCAGGCGGGGGGAGTCCGCTGGGCCGCCCAGTTCGCGTTCCCGCCCCTATTCATGTTGACGGCACTCACCTGGCCCACGCCGGTGAAGACCTGGATCGTGGAGAACCTGGCCGCCACCAACGCGCGGCTGGCCGCGGAGATGGTCTCCGCCGCCGGGCACCCGGCGGTGGTCAGCGGAAACGTGATCGTCGTGGGCACGGGCCTGGTGGGCATCGCGGAGGCGTGCAGCGGCCTGCGTTCCTTGCAG
>CAZWMF010000124.1:0-9323 GCA_964634535.1 uncultured Opitutaceae bacterium
ATCTCCGTCCGGCAATCGCCGGGACCATCTCGCGGTCCTGCTGCATCGCCTGCGCGTCGTTTTCCAGAACCCGCAGGGGTCGGAGGAGAAGCCACCAGAGAAACCCGTAAACACTCGCGACCAGTACGGCGTCAAGGACCGTGATGCGCCAGAGGTTGGCAACGAGGTCGGCGCGGACTGATTCCCGGACAAACCGGGTGGTTACAAAGACTGAGACTTGGCCCAGCCGGCCTTGATCCGCCTCGATCGGGCGGGTTAACTGCTCCAAACCGTCGGGGATCTCGCGTGCGTCTTTGATCGGGCGAATCTCGCCCTGCAGCCCTCGTTCGCTCCCGATCAACGAATTGCTGACGTCGGCGGGTCGCACGACGACAGCGATCACTTTCTCGTCGGCGAGCGCGCTCTCTACGATTCGAGCAATCTGGGCGCGGTCGAAGTTCCAAATCGGCAACACCAGGCTAACCGCCAATTGGTCGGTCAAGGTCTGGTGCTCGCGACGGAGCAGGCCGAGTTCCTGCCGCAGGTCGGCGCGGAACGTTAGCCACGCGAACGCGCCAAGCACGCTGGCCGTGATCGCCGCGAGCGCCAAGGCAACGGTCATGACCAGTGATCTTACCGGGAGGATCATGCGAAAAGCGGAGTGAGATCAGCGAGTCGGCTGATAGGTCAGCGGATCAAACCAAAGGCGCTTGTCGCCCATCGGGGTTTCGGGTCCGAGAAAGGGATTCTCGATCCGAATAATCTTTCGGTCCTTGAGGTGTAATTGCTCGATCTTGTGTTGCTGGTACTGATCGAAAATCCGGTCATAGCTGCCGTCGGCGATCATGGCTCGCATTCCCTCCTCGGCGCGGGCGGCAAGCCGTCGACCTTCGCCAGTCATTGGGAACCAGAAATACATCGGCGCGGGGTAGAAACAACAAATCGAGCCTTCCACACAGAGGTCGGGCATCGCCGCCTTGCGTTGCTCAACTTCGCCCAAGATTTCGTTGGCGCCGCGCGACAAGGCGTCGAAGCGACCATTTACGAGCATCTCGAATAGCCCGTCGTAGGCCGAGCCGGTAACCACCTTGAAGCCGTTGTTTCGAAGGATATCGACGTCGATCCAATTCGCCCCGAGGCCGACCGAGAACTTGCGGAGGTCGTCAAGCGTCGCGACGGCGCGAAATTCGCTAGCCCGCTCCCGACGGATGAGAAAAATGCGGTACCCGACCAGGTTTTTGTCGACGGGAATGTGGATGGCGACGAGTTGTCGTTCGAAATCGGGCTTGGGGTCGAGGTACATGACGGTGAGTTCGCCCGTCGCGTGCAGAAGTTCATAGGCCTGTCGCGCCTCCGTCATGACTTTGGACTTTCTCATGCGGTACGGGCCAAACTTCCCGGTCGTCCTCTCGAGCGCGGACCGAAGGATCTCCCAGTGGTATTCGTAGCGGACGTCGGAGGGCGATTCTGGCGCGTTGTAGATATACGTCATCGGCGCGGAGTTATTCGCACCCCGCGAGAGGGTGGATCCCAAGAAAAGCGCCGCGCCGGCCAGCAGCAGGTCCCGACGTGCCACGGTGCGGGCGGAGGCTTTCATGAGGGACGTCGCATCGAAATGTGCGGCGGCATTGGCGATGAATCGCGCATGGCAAGCAGGGTTGCTCGATCCCACACTGAACATCCGCGTCATGGGCGCGAGCCTTGATCTGTCCCGCCGCCGCTGTTTACGGACAACTTGGGTCGGCGCCCGGCCCGGTTGGTTGATTCGATTGGGTTCCGCTCCCTTCGGGAGAGGGGGCGGGCCCCATTTCGTCCAGGGCCTCGGCAATCCGCCCCAACAGCAGCGCCGCGGTGAACGGCTTGCGCAGGACCCTCGCGCGGAGGGAAGCAACGATTGGGTCATCGGGGCGCGCCCGATCGTCGATCGCGATCATGCCGGAAATGAGGATTAGCGGCAGGTGGGGGGCCATATGGCGGATTTCCCGGACCAGCTGGAGTCCACTGCAGTGCGGCATCATCTGGTCGGTTACTACCAGGGTGAATTCGGAGACATGGCGGCGGCAGAGTTCGAGCGCCTCTAGTCCGTCTGACGCGGTCGTGACCTGGAACCCGGCCCGCTGCAGCACCTCTGCGGCAAAACGCCGAATCGAGGCTTCATCGTCGACAAACAGCACGCGACGGTTCCCGCCGAAGGCAATGCCGCGCGCCGGCGGGCGATCCGGAAGCGCCGGGGAGGCGGCAATCGCGGGCAGAAACACCTGGAACTCCGTGCCTTTCCCGAGCGCGGTCGATACTTCAATAAATCCAAGATGGCCGGTGACGATGCCGTGGACGGTGGACAGACCCAGGCCGGTGCCCTTGTCGGGCGATTTGGTGGAGAAGAATGGCTCAAAGATTCGTCCGAGGATTTCAGGCGGAATTCCTTGACCGGTATCGCGGATGGTCAGCGCCACATAAGGGCCGGGTTGGCTCTCGGGGATGCGCCGGGTTTGCGCCGCGTCCATCTCGCGGGCCGCGGCGCGCAACGTCAGGACTCCCCCGTTGGGCATCGCATCGCGCGCATTGACCGCCAAGTTCAGCAAAACTTGATGCAGTTGGGTGTAGTCGCCATTCACGAACGGAAGATCATCGGGAATCTCCGCGTGCAGCTCGATGTTGCGGGGAAACGTTTCCCGGACGATCTCGCACATTTCCTTCAGAAGATTGCGGAAACTGACCGGCTGCCGTTCGCCCTCGATGCCGCGGGCAAAAGTCAGGATCTGCCGCACGATGCCTGCGCCCCGGCGTGTCACGTGTTCTAGGGTCTTCAAGAGCTCTTGAGACGCTGCATCGGGGAATTTGCACCGAAGCAGCTCGAGGGAAAGCATGGTCGGCGTGAGGACATTGTTGAGATCGTGGGCGATCCCTCCAGCGAGGAGTCCGATGCTCTCCAGCCGCTGAGTGCGGAGCGCGCGCTCTTCGAGGGCCTTGCGTTCCGTGACATCCTGTCCGATGGCAACGAAATGGCGGGTGGCCCCGTCATGGCCGAACACCGGGGCGATGGTGAGTTGCTCGCGGAAAAGGCAGCCGTCCTTGCGCCGGCTGACGATTTCCCCCTCCCAGACTTTCCCTTCCGTGATCGTTCGCCACATTTCGGCGTAGAACTCAGCCGGGTGGCGGCCGGACTTGAGGATCCGCGGGTTGTGGCCGACGATTTCTTCCTCGGAATAGCCCGTGGTTTTTATGAAGGCCTGGTTGACCCACACGACGCAACCGGTGGCATTCGTAATCACCACGCTGGAGGGGGCAGAACGCAGCGCAGTTTCAAGCAAATGGCGTCTGGCGGCGGCGGCTCGGCGCTGGGAGATGTCGCGGGACACGCCGAGGATGCCGATGCATTGCCCGGTCGAGTCGCTCAATCCCGTCGCGCGGATTTCGGTCCAGACGGTGGATCCATCCCGGCGGAGTTGTTCGATCTCAAGAATCTGTTCCGGAAAACACCCGGTGCGGCGGTATTCCTCCGCGGCCACCTGGAGGGTCTGCTTGGCAATGGCCGCAAACTCCGGGGTCAACGCTCGCTCGATTCCCCCTCGCATGACCTCCTCGCTGGTGTAGCCGAGCAATCGCCGCACGGAGGGACTGACATAGGTCAGGTCGCCGTCCAGGGACATGGTCCAGATCACATCTTGGGCGTTCTCGGCCAGCAGCCGGTAGCGGTCTTCACTGCGGTGCAGCTGGGCCTCAGCCGCCACCCGGGCCTCGCGCTCGGCGATGACTTGAAACCCGTGTTCCAGATCTTTCCCGACGGTCTGCAACATCGCGACCACCGCGGGCGTGAACAACTCCGCTTTGGACGCGTAGACGATCAACACCGCCGTGGTGGGGCCTTGGCTGGGCAGCGGAATGGCGGCCACACCGTGAATGGTGAACTGGGTCGCCAGTTCCCGCCAGGCGGCCGGGCTGTTCTCGTCGATGAAGTGTTCGGAAACCTGCATTTGCCCGGTGCGGTACGCGCGCGCCGCAACGGCGTGGGCTTCGGGTGATGATTCGTCCAATGAAATCCGGATCCGGGCCAGCAAGTCGGCGTTCTCGCCGGCCCAGGCGACGGGGCGGAGGACGGCCTGCTCCGGGTCGGGCTCCCCGACCCACGCGAACCGAAATTCGCTTTGCGAAACCAAAGCGGTGCAGATGGCCCGCATCAAACTGTCGCGGTCAATGACGCCGACGATCGCCTGGTTGGCCGCGCCGAGCAGGGCGTGCAGGCGGCTCACCATGGATCGTGCTACTTCCGCCCTGGCGCGCTGCTCCTGTTCGACCGAGAGGAGCCGCTGCGTGAGATCGGATTCTTGGAGGGTGGCCTGTAGCCGCTGCAGGACCAAACGCGCGACGATCAACAGCGCGATCACGAAGACGACCGTGATCGGCAGCACGCGGGCCCACACGAGCGGCGAACCGAAATCGAGCAGCGACCCGGGCGATGGCGCCGAGGACACGGACAGGGGAAGATGCCCATGGGTCCAACCCCAGGCAGACGCCCCCAGAATGGCAGCGACCAGGCCCAAACCGGCCACTTCGGCTTTGCGACCAAAGAAGAGACTGAGCGCCGCCAGCAGCAGAAACGCAAAAAGGAAGGTGTTGGGCGTCATCCCTGCCTCCAGGGTGCTCGGGACCAGCAGTGCCAGCAGTGCCAGCGCAATCAACGCGAACCGCGCGGTGAACGGCAGTCCGCGGAAGATGGCGGCGCAGATCGCGAGCAATGGTGACACCGCGATGGTCCAGAACAAAGGCCGGCCCATGAGGGCCGAGGCGTGCCCGGCATAGAGCATCACCACACCGGGGGCACTGCCGAGGAACACGGTCCACGCGAACATCTGCAGGACGACGTAACAGATATCGACCGGCACCAGCGCCCCGCGGCCCCGCCAATCGTGGTTGGTTTGAAAGATGCGGGGTCTGATCATGGGCGATATTCCGCCCAGATTTGTCTGAGAATCATGGATCGTATGGGGGGGCGAAGCGGGAGTGGAGGGAACCGCCGGGGCGGCGGCAGTGACTAGAGGGTGAGTTCACCTAGGATGCGGTGATTCGGATTCGTTTGGTCGCGGGATGGGCCTTGGCGACCGAGGACGGCGCGTCATCCCTTGGGTTCTCCGGGCAGTTCCGCCAGGGCGGAAGCCACCGCCTGGAGCAATTGGTCGGCGCTGAACGGTTTTTCCAGAACTTGGGCTGCCCCCATGAGTTTGGCAAAACGGAGGTAGAGATGAGAACTCACCCTGCCTCCGCCGGACATGGCCACGACGAGCAAGCGGGGAACGAAGTCGCGTAGGGCCAGCAGCGTCTCGACTCCATCCATGTCGGGCATCAGCATGTCGAGCACCATCAGGTCGAGGCCACCTGCACGGCAGGCTTTGACCGCTTCGCGTCCGTTGGCGGCCTCCGTCACCTGATGGCCGTTATCGATGAGCACGCGCCTTATGGTCGAGCGCACGCTCGGATCATCATCGGCAATCAGAATTTGCGGCATGGTAATGGACACAATTAGTGCCGGCGGGCTTACGGCGCCGCCCTGGCATCAGGTGGTTTTGAAGAAATCGCGTTTGGCGGGGTGCCCGTCGCCGTTGGCGGCAGCGGTCGCCGACCCCGGGAGGATTTGGCGGACGGGCGGCGCAAACCCAGTCTTGTGGGCCGCCAGTTTCGCGGCTGGGGCCGCTGGCGCGGCCCGGCGACCCGATTTGAGCTGAGCCGTGCGCTGGTCCGCGCCGCCGACCAGACGCTGCAAGCGGGCGACCGCCTCGTTGAGCGCGATTGATTGGCCGTTGAGTTCCTGGGCCGCTGCGGCCGTCTCCTCGGCGCTGCCGGCATTGACCTGCGTGACGCGGTCCATTTGGGATACCGCGACGGTCACCTGGCCGATGCCCGTACTCTGCTCCGTGGAGGCACTGGCGATTCCGGCGACGAGTTGGTCGAGCGCGCGAACCTGCTCCTGGACAGCGGAGAAACTCTGGGCAACCTCGGCGCTGATATGAACGCCCTGCAGGCTCTTGGAGACGGCATCTTCGATTTTGGTGCCGGTCTCCCGCGCCGCCGTGGCACAACGTTGGGCGAGGGCGCGCACCTCGTCGGCGACCACGGCAAACCCGGCGCCGGCTTCGCCGGCGCGGGCGGCCTCGACCGCCGCGTTGAGCGCGAGAATGTTGGTCTGGAAGGCGATTTCGTCGATGGTCTTGAGTATTTTGGTGATGTCCTGACTCGCGATTTTGATGCCCTCCATGGCGGATTGCATCGACTGCACGTGACCGGCGCCGGCGTCAGCTGACTTGCGGACCTGGGCGGCCGAATCCTTGGCTTGTTGGGCAGCTTCCGCGTTGCTTTTCGTCATGCTGGTAATCTCCTCTAGCGATGAACTGGTTTCCTCCAAGCTGGCGGCCTGCTCGCTGGAGCCCTCCGCGAGCGAATTGCTTGCCGCGGCCACCTGACTTGCGGCGGCGCTTACGCTATTCGAGGCGGCCTGCAGTTCAGCTGCTAGCGCCCGGAATGGCCGCGGCATGCTCAGCATGAAGGCCGTGAGCACCCCGATGATCAGGGCGGCGACGACGACGATTCCTACCAGAATGCTGGTCTGCGTGCCGTGGACCATGCTGGCAATGGCCTGGTGGTCTTCCTGCGCCCTCTTGTCCGCGGCGGCGAGAATGTCCTGGACGATGGCGTCGATAGCATCGGTGGCCCCGCGGTCGATGCCCTTGACGAGCCTGTCCACGGCTTGGGTTGCTCCGGCGTCGGAGGCTGCATACTGCTTAAGCGCCTCCCGGTATTTGCCGCCCAAGGCGGTATGCTGTTGCCGGGCGCTTTCCAGCCGGTCCACCGGCAGGTCGAGCTGCCCCAAGCCAGCATGCAGTGCCTGTAGGTCACGCTCGGTGGCCGCTTCTTGGTTCTCGAATTCCTTGCTGTATTGGGCGAAGGATTCCGCGTCGTGGCCCCGAATCAGAAGGTCTTTCCAGCTTTGAACCTGCTTCTTGAAGTTAACCTGACTCCGGCGCGCCGTTTCCACGGCTTGACGGGAAAGGACGGCCCCGGCCAAGGACTGCCGGGCGGTTGCGCTCAAGCGGGAAAGGCTGAACCAGCCAAGAAGGCCCAGGGCGACCACGGCGACACTGACGATGACGGATACAAGGAGGAATTTCGCGCGAAGGCTCGAAGTGCTGCGACCGGGATCGTTTCTCATGAGGACTAATGGGGCAGGAGTTAGCGGAAGCGGTGGTCACGAAACGGTTCAGGCGGCGGCAATCGCCTGCAGCGCCTCACCGACAACGACGCGATCGATGTCCAGCAGCATCTTCACTTGGCCGTTCACTTTGGCCATGCCGGTCAGGAAGGCGGTGTCGACGCGGGTGCCGAAATCCGGCGTGGGTTCGATGTCGCGGGCCTTGAGGTTGACCACCTCATCGACGGAATCGACGATCAGGCCCATTGCCAGCGGCGGCCCGCCCGCCGACTGCACGTGGACGACCACGATGCAGGTGCGCTCGGCGATCTCGGCCTGAAGGCCGAACTTCGCGCGCAAATCGATGACCGGGAAGACGCGGCCGCGCAGGTTGATCACGCCCTTGACGAAACCGGGCACCTGCGGAACCGGGGTGATTTTTTGCATCCGGATGATCTCGCGGACCTTCAGGACGGCGATGCCGTAGGCCTCGTTGTCGAGGGCGACGGTGAGGTATTTGCCGGCATTGGGGCTGCGGGTGGCGAAAGCGGTTGGCGAATTCATGGAAATCGAAGAGGTTCGGGACGGGCTGTGTTGTGGTGGGAATGCGTGCGGGCCCATTAGTCGTTCTTGAAGAGATCGTAGCGGCCGTTTGCGTCCCGGGCCTGAGCGATGACACGCGGGCCCTTTTCGCGCACGGGCGCAGGCACCGTGCTGCGGCGCGCAATGCGGGCGACGTTCTTTTCCGTCGCTTGGCGGGCAACGGGAATGTGGTAAGCGGAGTCACCGGAGTGGTTCGCGCTTCCCACGAGCTGCTGGAGGCTGGCGACGGCGTCCTTGAGGGCATGCGACTGGGCGTTCAGCTCCTCGGCGGCGGCGGCAGTCTCCTCCGCATTTCCGGCGGTGGACTGGGTGACCTTGTCCATCTGCGAAACGGCGATATTCACCTGTCCAATGCCTTGGTTCTGCTCGTTGGAGGCCGTGTCGATCTCCGCGACCAGTTGTGCGACCTTGGTGGTGTTGCCGACGGTCTTTTGGAGGGAATCCGCCACGCGTTTGGTGACTTCCACGCCCTGGTTGGCGTTGTTTGCCGACTCTTCGAGCTTGGCGGAGGTTTCCCGGGCGGCTTGGGCGGCGCGCTGTGCCAGGCTCCGCACCTCATCGGCCACGACCGCGAAACCGGCGCCGGCCTCGCCGGCCCGGGCGGCTTCGACCGCCGCGTTCAAAGCCAGGATATTGGTCTGGAATGCGATCTCGTCGATGGTCTTGATGATCTTGGTCGTCTCATCGGAAGAGGTCTTAATTCGGGTGATTGCATGGGACATTTCTTCGGTCGCCCGGGCCATTTCGCCGATTGTCGCTTTGGCTTCGGCCATCAAGGCATTGCATTGGTTGGCGTTCTCGGCGTTGCGCTTGGTCATTGATGCTATCTCCTCCAGAGAGGAGCTGGTCTCCTCAAGTGATGCCGCCTGCTCGCTCGAGCCTTCGGCGAGTGCCTGGCTGGCGGATGAGACCTGCCCGGCGGCGGAGGAAATCTCCTCGGCGCCGACGGACACGGTGCTGACTATCCCGGTCAAGGCCGCATTGGTGCTCCGGACGGTGACAACGCCGACACTGATGCCAACCACCAGGGCGAAGCCGCCTATGACCAGGAGCAGGGATTCGGCCGCCACAACCTGCGCGGAGAGGGCGGCGGATCGATCCGTGCCGTTCTTGATATTGAAACCCTCGACGACGGCGCAGGCCCGTGTAAAGGTTCTGAAGGCGACGGACAACTCGTTGTCGAAGCGGGCTGCGGCAGTCTTCGGATCCGTTTCGCGCAGGACCATGATTTCGCCGCGAAGTCGGTTGTACTCCGCCCGACGGGACTGAAGGTCCGCAAAGTTGCGGCGGTCCTCTTCGGTGAAAATGGTGGCTTCGTAGCTCTTGAGTTCCTCCGCGTTGCGCGAGGCGACCGCGTCCATCGCCACTTTGATTGCCTTGCGCTGGTCCGCGGTCTCCGCCCGAAAATAGTGCTCCGTGTTGAGTTGATTCTCCAGCAACCCCGCATGGACTGACGCGATCGCGATGACACCGGGCATGGCATCCTCGGAGATGGATTTGCTGATTTCGTTCAGGTTGCGGATGCGAAGGACGGCAAAAACGCTGATGCCGGCGATAACAA
>CAZWMF010000125.1:0-9263 GCA_964634535.1 uncultured Opitutaceae bacterium
GACCAGTAGGGAAGCGACTCGTAGAACGACTGGGCGACCGCCTGATCCGGGGCGAGTTCGGTCGCCTTCTTCAGGTAGGGATAGGCCTGCGCGGTCCGCCCCTCCTCCAGATAGAGGCGGCCCAGCTGGGCAAACAGCGCCGGCTCGCGTCCGCCCAACAGGAGGGCGCCCTGGTATTCCCCCTCGGCCTTGTCGTAGTTGCCGGCCGCGTAGTCCTGGTCGGCCCGCCCGCGCATGCGGCCGGCGCGGATCCGCTTGGTGCAGCCGCCCAGGGCGGCGGCCGCCAAAATGATCGCCACGATGCGGATGGAGCGCGAGCTGGGCATGGACCGGGCTTCAGTTGATCGGCTGGGATGAGAGCGAGGGTCCGCGCACATCGCCCTTCATCTCGTCGAGCGCCTGGCGCGCGTCGTCGGCTTCGCGGCCGGACAGCTTCAGATCGAGCGCGTGCTGAAGCTCCTGGCGGCCTTCTCCGGTTTCCTTCAGATTGTAGTGGCTCATGCCCAGGTAGAAGACGGTCTCGGGATCGTCGGCGCGCCGGCGCAGGCTCTCCTGGAGAAGCAGGGCGGCCCCGGCGTAATCGCCCCGCCGGTAGTCGACGATGCCGAGGGTCGTGGCCACCCCGGGGTCGTCGGGAAACGCATCGCGGGCCTGGCGCGCCAGTTCGTAGGCCCGGTCGTCGTCGCTGGCCCGCTGGACGTAGATGCGGGCCAGCTGCCGTGTGGCCAAAGTGAATACCGGATCCTGGGCGAGGAGCTTCTCGTAGACGGCCGCCGCACCGGCGGCATCCCCGGCCTGCTCCCGGGCCAAACCGGCGACCAGTTGGGCGGCCAGATTGCGGGGGTGGGCAGCGAGCATCGCCCGCGCCTGGGCGAGCGCTTCCGCGGTCGGGGGCGGACCCTCGATCGCCGAGAGCAGCGTCGCCAAGGCTTCGGCCTGGGCCCGCTCGGGGAACGGCGCGGCCGCGCCGAGGGCCTCGCGGAGCGCGCGGTCGGCGTCGGCGATCCGTCCGACCGCGAAATAAGCCTGCGCCAGGTCGTACATGAGCGCGGGTTCATGGGCCAGCCCGCGCCCGGCCTCCTCCAGCAGATCGAGCGACCACGCGTAGTCGCCGGTTTCGAAAAGCAGGCGGCCCAGCGTGCGGGAAATCCGCGGATCATCCGGGGCGGCCTCGTGGGCGCTCTTGGCCAATGCCCGCGCCCGATCGGGCCGGCGCAGGGGTCCGGAATAAAGCTGGGCCAGCGCCAGCATGAAGTCGGGATTGTGGGGAGCGAGTGCGAGGGCCTTTTCGAACGCGGCGGCGGCTTCCGCGGGCGAACCGCCCCGGGCCTGCAGGGCGGCCAGCCGGGCCATGACGATCGGGTCGCGGGGGTTGGCTTTCGCCTGCTGCTCCAATTCCGCGCGCATCTGGGGACTGGCGGCCGCCGGATCGAGGGCGAGCACGGCGATATGCCTTCGGGCGAGGGCCACTTCGGGCGCGTCGGAGGCGCTGGCAGCGGCGCGTTCGAACGAAACCCGCGCGGGGGCTTCCTCGCCGAGCATGTAATGGGCTATGCCGAGATGGTATTGAATCGTCGGATCGTCCGGATCCCGGCCCGCGCTTTCCTGAAACAAATCGAGCGCCCCATGGTAGTCGCCCCGCAGGAACAGGACCCAACCGAGCGTATCGGCCGCATTGGCGTTCTCCGGGTCGTTCTCCCGGGCCTGTTTGGCCAGGTCGAGCGCGTCGTCGAGCCGGCCCAGGTTGGCGCCCTCGATGTAAGCGAGGTTGTTGAGGGCGGCCTCGAATTTCGGGTCGAAGGAAAGGAGTTTTCGGTAGTCGGCCGCGGCGGCTTCGTATTGGCCGAGCGCCGAATGGATGGCGGCGATCTGCATCTCGGCGCTGGTACTCTTGGTCCGCTCCACGAGCGCGCTCAGGCGCTCGATGGCCTGCTGGGTCCGGTGGGTCCCGTAGTAGAAGCGCGCCAGCTGAAAATAGGGCACCGGGTTGGTGGGTTGCACCTCGATCGCCTTGAGCAGATCGGTTTCCTCCGCATCGGCGCGTCCGGCCGCCTGGTCCACCCGGGCCTGCAGCACCCAGGCGGCGGCCGATCTGGGATATCGGGCGATCAAGTCGCGGGCGCGCTGGGCGGCGGCCGCGGTGTGCTTGTCCGCGAGATCGAGGTTAAGGAGCGCCTCGTGGGCCGGCACGTAATCCGGGGCCAGCTTGAGCGCCTGCTCCAGGGCGGCCCGGGCCGCCGCGGGATTGCCGCCCTGACTGAGCAGCGCGGCCCCGCGATAGAGCGGTTCCGGATCGCGGGGGAAGGCGGCCGCCATGCGCTGATAGGCCGAGAAGGCCAGGGCCGGGTTGCGCTCGATCCCGTAGGCCTGGGCCAGGAGGCCGTAGGCCTCGCGGACCCGCGGGGAATCCGCCAACAGCTGATCCAACGCCGTGGCCGCCGCCGCCGGGTTGCTTTGCCGGAGGTCGAGCTCGGCCAGCAGCAGGATCGCTTGCGCGAATTTTGGCGCGAGCAGGATGGCCTGATTGAGCCGATCCTCGGCCCGCTGGGTGTCGCCCGCCCGCACATACGCCACCGCCAGTTCGTACTCCACCTGGGGGGCGCGGGGGTATTGTTGTTCGGCGTTCCGGAATTCGGTGACGGCCCCGGCGGCGTCGCGCTGGGCCAATTTCAACAGGCCCCGCTCCAGCAGCGCATCGTAGTTGTTCGCCTCCCGGAAGGTGATGTGCTGGATCGCGGCCGTGCAGTCGTCGAAGCGGCGCTCGGCCAGCGCCAGTTTCATCGCGTAGACCTGGGCGGGGATATAGTCCGGCGCCTGCGCGGTCAATTTCGCCAGATCCTGCTTGGCCGCGGCGGCATCGCCCGAGCGCAGTCGCAGATCGATGTCGCGCAGGCGGCGGTTCGAACGCAGGGGCGACAATCGGGCCGCCTGCCCAAATTCCTCCAGCGCCTCCTTGAGGTTGCGCCGCAGGAGCAGGATCGTGCCCAAGTCCCCGTGGGCGGCGGCCGATTTCGGATCGAGGGCCAGGGCGGCCCGGGCCTCGCGTTCCGCCCCGTCCGCGTCGTGGTGCACCATGAGAAGGCGGCCGCGAACCAAGTGATAACCGACACAGTCGGGGTTCGCTAGGCTCAGCGATTCCACCAAGCGCGAGGTTTCCTCCTCTTCGGGCGGGGTGCGGGCCGTGTCCGCCATCAACAGCAGGGCATCCTCGTTGGTGGGTTCGGCCGCCAGGACGATCCGGGCGGCCGAGCGGGCGTCCCGCGGGTTGCCGACCGCCAATGCCGCTTGGGCGAACCTGAGCCGAACGACCCGGTCGTCGGGCAGGAGGTCGACCGCCTTGCTCAGGTAGGCGTAGGCATAGGTCAGGCGGCCCTCCTCATTGAACAGGAGTCCGAGTTGGCGGATGGCGACCGGGTCGAACGCCTTCGTTCGGCGGGCGGTCTGAAATTCGATTTCGGCCTTGTCGTAGGCTCCGGCTGCCATGTCCCGATTGGCCCGGGCGAGCAAGCGGTTCCGGCGCGCGGTTTTCGTGCAGCCGGCCGACCCGACCAGCGCCACCGCCAAGGCGACCGCGGCCAAATGCGGCAGCCGGCACCTCATGGGGGTGAAGCGGGAGACGGTTCGGATCGGCGCAGCCATCGCAGAAGATAGAAAAACGGCACCAAGGATAGCAGGAAGAAGATCGGGCCGCCGTGGTGGTGAATGTACGAATTGATCATCTCCGGGCCGATATGGATGCAAAGTTGCCCGATGACAAAGATCCGGAAGCCGTTGCGCAAAAGGGCGAGCGGAAGCACGGCGGCGACGAGCACGGCTTGGCGCCAGCCGGTGCGCAGGAAGAGATACGCGGCGAGAAAGCTCGTGATGAAGAGCACGATCGTCGAGTGAATGCCGCTGCACTCGGGGGCCACCTCGAGCGTGATATCGGGCAAGTGGAAGAACAAGCCGTTCCGCCAATACGTGGTGAACGAACCGGTAAATAGCCCATCGGCCACGTTGGCCGACGCTTGCTGAAGGAAAGATTCAAACCACGCCCGCGCCGGCGCCGGCAGCGGCGTGGTGAAGGCCAGAAACAACAGCGGGAAGGCGAGGGTCCGCACCGTGCGCGCGCCGACGAATATCCCGCAAGCGGCCCAGACGAACGCCACGAAGGCCAATGTTTCCAGGGCGAGCGATTCGCTCGGGTCCAAATTCCAATTGGCGTGGAAGGCCTCCCACGCCACGGCCGACAGGCCGAGGCCAAGGACCGCGGGCAGAATGGCGAGGCGCCAGGCGGGCGCCGAAGCGGGCGGCAACTGTCCGCGTTGAATCCAAATCAGATACCCACTAACCAAGGGGATCAACGGGATGTACGAATACAGGTCGTTGCCCAGCGAAAAATAGACGAGGTGGACGAGCGGCTCCGAAAATGCGGCAATTAGGACGAGGAGGGCGACCCCCAGACCGATCAGTCGGCGGGAGGGCCTTCCGGTTACCGTGGTGGAGGACTGCGCGGCGGGAATGGACCGGGGAGGCATGCCGTTCGAAGCTTGGCGCAACCGTAAGCCGCTGTAAAGCCGGTCGGGGCCGTATTCTTACCCACTATCCCGGAGCACCGAACGATGTTCCGGGACCGGCGAATTTACGCCATTTCCGACTCGAGCGCCATTTCGTCGGGCAACTCGGTGACGATGCTCAGGGTCCGCTTCAGGATTTCCCGCTCGCGGCGGAGTTGCTCGTTCTCCGCGTGGAGCCGGGCGTTCTCCGCTTCCAGTTCGACCACGTGGTGGGCGACCGGGTCGAGGCCGACAGCGTGGGAACTTTCCATGGTCGGGCTCCGGAGCGCTCCGCTCAGTTGCGGGCCGACTTGCCCCGGCGGGCGTAACCGGCCACGCCGAGCGTGGCCAATCCCAAACAGGTGAGTAGAGCGACGCCGCCGCTATCGGGCACCGCGGCCACGGCCGCCGAAGAACCGAACACGATCATCGGGCCGCCGCCAACCGAACTATCCGTGATGGTCCAGACGCCGGGCGTATCCGAATAACCCGTGATCTGCGCGAAACCGGCGCCGGTGATATCGAGAAAGTTGGCATTCTGCGTGACCAGATGGATCGAGGTCGCGTAGAACGAATAGCTCGTGGTCCCCACCGTGAACGTCCACAGCGGATTGGAGGCCAGTCCGGATGTGGCAAACGGTCCGACCCAGCTAAACGGCGTAAAATCGGCGGAAGTGAAGGCGGAAACGCCGGCGTAGCTGCCGGACTGGGTGCCGGGAGCGGCAAAGCCCATGATCGAGGTGAAATCGGTCGCACCGCTCAGATTGCCGGTGTTCGTCGTGGTGAGCCCGTCAAAGGAAATGGTCCCGGAGATGTACCCCGCTTGGGCCAGGCTGGTGCCGAGGGCGCAGGCGAGCGCCAGGCTGGCAGCGATCCGGAGGACTGAAATCGGGTTCTTCATAGGTTTGTGAGACATGGGGATAGCACTGCTTGTGCCAAGGTGTCGAATCGAATTATTTTCTAATCTAATCCTATTTGAAATAATAAGTTACAATTTAATGGTTCCGATAACTGCCCCGGTTAAACGTTGCATATATGTAAAGAAAACCGGCGGTCGGGTAAGGCTTTTCGACACTCGGGCTTGCGGGCGCCGACCGGTTTAGAACCATGAGAATTTCTGCGGCACGTGAACCATGTCGCCCGGTTCCAAATAGAACAGATCCCGCTGCTTGCCCTCGAGCACGAGTTGGAGGTTCAGCGTGAAGTACGTGTAGTCCTTGGAATTTCCCTTATGGCGGATGATCGAGACATTCCGGGTATCGGCGCGCTCATAGTCGAACCCGCCGGACTCCATGATGGCCTCCATGATGGTGATGGGGTGATCGGCGACGATCTTGCCGGGCCGCAGCACCGGGCCATCGACAAAAACCGAGAACGTGGATTGAAGGACGGTGACCACGACCTCCTTGGTGAGCAATTGGTCCGACAGCTTCGCCAGGAGCTGGTTTTGCAGCTCCGTGGGCGTGAGGCCGGCGGCGGCGATTTCGCCCACGATGCCGACCGTGACCTTCCCATCCCGCCGGATCGGCTGGGGCTGGGTGTCCAGGTTCGGGGCGCCGGGGAAGGTGATTTTGATCACGTCGCCCTCGCGCAAGGTGATCTCCGAATGCGGTTCCTGCTGGGCGGCGACGGGGGCCGTGGTTTCCTGGCAGCCGGCCAGGCCGCCCAAGAGGCCCAGCGCCAGAATCGAGATGGTCAGGTTTTTCATGATCGAAGAATCATTCCGGTTTTTGGATTCCAAGTTTTTCCATGAGTTCATAAAAAGTTGGCCGGCTGACGCCCAATTCGGCGGCCGCCGCCGTGATCTTGCCCCCGTGCTTGCGCAGGGCGTCCCGGAGCATCTCGCGTTCCAGGGCTTCCCGCGCCTCCTTGAGCGAGGCCGTCGGGCTCACGCCGCCGGTCGCCTCCAGCTCCAGGTCCTGGGCCATCACCCGGCGGTTGGCGCTCATGATGACCGCGCGCTTCACCCGATTCTGCAGTTCGCGCACATTGCCCGGCCAGGCGTAGGCCCGGAGGGCGCGCAGGGCGTCGGCGCCAAACGTGATGCCGTTCTTGCCCGTCTCGCTCGCGAAGCGCTGCAAAAGCGCGCGCGCGAGCAGGGTCACGTCCTCGCCGCGATCGCGCAGCGGCGGCAGGAGAACCTGCACGACGGCCAGTCGATAATAGAGGTCCTCGCGGAAGGTGCCGTCCGCCATGCGCTTTTTCAGGTCGGCATTGGTGGCGGCCACGACTCGCGTGTCGACCGAGATTTCCTGGCGCCCGCCGACCCGCTCGATGACCCGCTCCTGCAGAAACCGCAGCAACTTGACCTGCAAGGCGGCCGAGATTTCGCCGATTTCGTCCAAAAACAGGGTGCCGCCGTCCGCGCTCTCGATCCGGCCCTTGCGCTGGGCGTGCGCGCCGGTGAACGAACCCTTTTCGTGGCCGAAGAGTTCGCTCTCCATCAGCGATTCGGGAATCGCCCCGCAATTGATGGCCACGAAGGCGCCGGTTTTGCGTCCGCTGCGGTGATGGATCGCGCGCGCCGTCATTTCCTTGCCGGTGCCGCTCTCGCCCAGGATGAGCACGGGAGCGTCGGTCGTCGCGACCTTGCGGATCGAGGTGAACACGGTCTGCATCGCCGGACTCGTGCCGATCAGCCCCTCGAAGCCGTCGCCCTGGATGCGCTCCTGCATCTCCCGGTATTCCCGCTCCAGGCGGGCGACATGGAAGCAGCGCTTGAGCAGGAATTTCAGCTCGTCCATGTCCAGGGGCTTTCCCAGAAAATCGTAAGCGCCGGTGCCGATCGCCTGCAGGGCGATCTCCTTCTCCCCCTGGCCGGTGATGATCACGACCTTGGCCGAGGTGTCGATCGCGAGGATTTCCGAGAGCGCGGCCAGGCCCTCGTCCGGCGCGCCGGGCTTGGGCGGCAGGCCCAGGTCGAGGAGGACGACCGCCGGCCGCGCGGCCCGAAAGGCCTCGACCGCCGCGGGCCGATCCCCGGCCGCCAGGATTTCATAGTCGGCGGTCAGCGCCCATTTCATTTGGGTGCGGATTTCCTCGTCGTCGTCGACGATCAGCAGCTTCGGTTTCATCCTTTTCGGTGGTAGGGCAAGTAGATCTGGAAGGTGGTGCCGGCGCCCGGCTCGCTTTCGACCGCGACCCGACCGCCGTGAACTTCCACGATCATCTTACTCTGAAACATTCCAATGCCGAGACCGTTTTTCTTCGTGGTCTGAAATGGCCGAAAGAGGGACCGTTGGATGAATTCGGGGCTCATGCCGCAGCCCTGGTCCTTGACGCTCAGAACGACCCAGCCGTTTTCCTGGCGAGTCGACAAGCGGACTTCCCCGCGTCCGGCCATGGCTTCCTTCGCATTGAGCACGAGATTGGTGATCACTTTGGCGATCTGCTCCCGGTCGATGGCGATCCGCGGCAGCACGGGCAGGTCTTTCACCAGGACGAAATCGGGCACCGATTCGATGCCCGCCGAGGCGGCTTCGACGATTTCGTTGAAATTGGAGTCCGTCGGCCGAAGCTTGAGCTCGTGGCGCAGCAGACCGAGGCGGCCGATGACATGATTGATGTGGTCGACCGATTTCGCCACGCCGCGCAGGGCATCTTCGCGGAACGCCGGATCTTCGAAGTGCACCGGCAGGTTCTTGAGCATCAGGCTCAGGGTGGACGCCGCGTTCTTCAGATCGTGGACAAAGAAGGCGGCCATCGTCTGAAAAGCTTCCAACTCCTTGGCCTTGAGCAGCTCCTGGGCCAATTGCACATTGAGCAGGCTCGCGGTCGCATGGTCGCCCACGCACTTGAGCATGTCGAAATCCTGGGTGGAAAAGGCGGTGCCGCCCACCCGGTCGCCGAGGATGAGGAGGGCAATCACTTCGACCCGGACCATCATGGGCAGGCACACGCGATTCTCCCGCTTGGGAAATTCGCTGGGGTGGGTTCGCCGCAGGAGGACGGCGAAGTTCTCCGGCGAGGATTCGATGTCCGCCGGTTCGGGATGGGCGAGAAAATGGGCGATCACTTCGCCGGCCTCCGCCCGACTGAGCGCGAGCTCGCGACCCTTGGCTTCCGAAAGAAACGTCGAAGAACCCAGGTGCAGCGTCTCGTGACGGTCGTCGACGATCCAGATGGCGACCGACAGGCATTGAAACACGTCGGCCACCAGTTTCACCAGCGATCGGCACAGCTCGGCCTGGTCGACCCGCGAGGCCGTGACCTCGGTGAATTGCCGCCACACGGTGCGGTAGTCGTAGAGCGGCCGCTGAAAATGCCGGCTGACAAACTGGCCGACCCGCATGCGCATCCGGTCCGACTGCAGCAGAACGATGCCGGCCGCCAGCGACGCGAGGAGCAGCAAGGCTTCCAGCGCAAAGACATTGGTGCCCCCGAATCCGCGCACCACTTCGGCGCAAACGCCGACGACCAGGATATAGATGCCGGCGAGCAGGATCGTCACCGACCCCTGCAGGACGTAATGGGACGGGTAGACGTCCAAATCGATTTTGCCCGCGCGGAAAAGGGCTCGGAGCGCAAACACCGACGCCACAATCAGGGCGGCCGCGTTCAGTTCCTCGAGCGACAGATCGGCCCCGCGGAACAGCAGGGCCTGGCTCGTGGTGAAGATCCGGACCAGAAAAAGAATGCCGACGCCCATCAGCATGAACTTTATCCGCCAACGCATCGTTCCCACCGAAGCCCGGAACGTGCGCTCCAGATTCATGAGGATCAGGACCG
>CAZWMF010000126.1:0-9226 GCA_964634535.1 uncultured Opitutaceae bacterium
ATCGCGGCCGAAGCCCTGGACCGGCTGCACAGCACGGCGCACAGCCACCACCGCATCATCGTGGCCGAGATCATGGGGCACCGGGCCGGCTGGCTGACGCTCGGCGCCGGCATCGGCGGCGGCGCCGATGTGGTCCTGATTCCCGAGATTCCCTACGATGTGGAGCGGGTGGCGGCCGCCATCCGCCGCCGGTCCCAGGGCCAGGCCAATTTCAGCATCGTCGCGGTGGCGGAAGGGGCCCTCTCGCAAAGCTACGCCGAGGCATTCGCCCAGGCCGTGCAGCGCAAGCGCAAGGCGCGCACCGACGCCGAGCGACAGCAGGCCAAGTCCGAACTGCGCGACCTCGATGCCAAGCATTCGGGCAATACTTGGCGTTTAGCCAAGGAACTGGAGGATCTCACCGGACTGGAGGCGCGCGTCACCATCCTCGGGTACGTGCAACGCGGCGGCACGCCTTCGGTCAAGGACCGGCTTCTCGCCACGCGGCTGGGCACGGCCGCCGCCGGGCTGATTCACGACGGCGTTTTTGGCGTGATGGTCGCCGCCCGGGGGGACCACGTACAGCCCGTGCCCATCGAGCAGGTGGCGGGCCGGTTGAAGACCGTGCCGATCGATCACCAGTGGATCGAAGCGGCCCGCCGGGTGGGCACCTGCCTGGGCGCGTAATCGACTCGACGCCGCTCAGCGGCCGGCCAGCGCCGCACGCAGCTGCGCGAGTTCGGTCGGGGAGAGGGTCCGGATTTGCGCGTACGGCGCGCGCCGCCGGCGAATCAGCCGGCCGGCCATCACCGGCCCCACGCAGCGGGCCATCAGACCGAACCGCGGGCCGCCCAGCCGGGACAACGGCCCCCGGGGCAACCGGCGCCACACGCGCAGCAGCCGTCGGTCGAATTCCGGGGGAAAACCCCGCGGCAGCGTCATCCAGGCCTTGAAGGCGCGTTCGCCGACGATCGCCCGGGCGGCCTGCGTCGCGGGTTCATCCGGACAGCGCTCGACAAACGCCTCCATCAGAAAGAGCGAGGCCAGCCCAAGCTTTTCCCAATGGCCACTGTACCGGGCAAACTCGTGGTTGAGGATCACCGTGAGCGGACCGTCGACTTTGACGATGCGGGCGGGGCGGACCGACAGGTTATAGTTCAGCCACACATCCCCGACCGGATCGATCGCGCGGTCGACGGGCACGATCGGCTTGGTCAACGCCGCCCGTAGATAGTCGCGGCGATAGAGCGGATTGTGCGGCGGCGGCTGAATCCGGATATGGAAATCGGCCGGGTCGGAAGCGACCGGCAGCGAGCGGGTTTCGCGCAGGTCGCGCAATTCAAAATCGGCCCCCAGGTCGGCCTCCGCCATGTCGGTGTACGATACGTCCGCCCCGGTCCTGTGCATGGCCGCGAGCTGCCGGGCAAACTTCTCCGGATGCACCGCGTCGTCGGAATCGAGAAACAACACGTATTCGCCGATCGCCGCGTCCAAGCCGCTGAGGCGCGCCACGATCGAGCCTTGATTGCGCTGCGCCAGCACCCGCACATCCATCTCCTCCAGGAAGCCGGCCAGTTGCGGGGCCAGCGGCGGATCGGACCCATCGTCGACCACGATGACCTCAAAAGGCTCTCTCAGATGCGCCCCCGCCCGGACGACGCTGCGCAGGGTGTATTTGAGCGGCTCGGGCCGGCCGTAGGCCGGAATGACGACGGAAAGGCGGATAGGCGAAGACATCCTCAGGACGCGCTCCCGCAGGCTGCGGCCGGCCGCGAACACCGTCAAAGCAAACCGGGAACGAAACGCTATCGGCGCGAAGTGCGGCGGGGCATCGTTCCCCCGTTTAGGCGGCCGACTGCTCCCGAAATTCCGCGGCGCTTCCGGCGCCTTCGGCCAGGTAGCTCGTCAACGCGGCGGAGGACGCCGCGTAGAGCCGGTCCAAGTCCGCCGGCAATGAATCCCATTCGGAAAACCCGCCCTGGCGGGCGCGCACCACCGCATCGGCGCAAAATCGGGCCGCCCGGGTCCACGCGAGCGTGGCAAAACAACCTTTCAAAGCGTGCGCGCATTCGGCCACGGCCTTCATATCGCGCACCCGGCAGGCGTCGATCAACTGGGGCCGCATGCGCCCGAAGTCCTCGCCGGCCACGCCGATCAATTCCACCAGAGTGTCCCGGAATTCACCGTTGGGCAGTCCGGGAAACACGGTTTGAAGGTGCTCCCGGTCGAGCCAAGGCAGATCCACGCCCACCGCGGCGTTCGCCCCGGATACCCCCCCCGTGGAAATCGTCGGATTCGGCGTGAACAGGCGTTCGATGCAACGCTCTATATCCTTGGGCAGAATTGGCTTGCTCAAATACTCGTCCATCCCGGCCGCCAGGCAGGCTTCCCGGTCCCCGTGGAGGGCATTGGCCGTCAACGCCACGATTCTCGGCCGCGTCGACCGATCGGGATAGAGATTCACGAGCGTGCGGGCGGCGGTGAGCCCGTCCATGACCGGCATCTGCACATCCAGCAAAATCAGGTCGTAGGGATTCTGCCGCACCGCATCCAACACTTCGGCGCCATTCTCCACGAGGTCGATCGTGTATCCCAAGAACTGCATCATCCGGGACAGCATTGCCCGATTTGTGCGAATGTCGTCGGCGGCCAGAATGCGCAGCGGCAGACGCTGACCCAACACCGGCACACCGCCGCCAACGCCGGGTTTGCCGGGCGGTGATTTGGCCGCTGGGGTCCGGTTGACCACCTCCGCCAGCAGGCGTGCCAATTCGGCAAGATCGATGAAGGATGCGGCCAACCTCCGCTCCGATGCGCCCGGGGGGCCGAGGTCAGTATCCGTCCGATTCGCCCACACCCGCGGGACGCCCTGGCCGGCCCCGCCCGGCCCGAGCCACCGCACGAGCGCGGGCGACGGAGCGCCACCGCCGAGTATCACCAGATCGAAGGACCCGCCCGCCGGCATTCCTTGATCCGAGGCCGACGGATCTTCTACCGCCGTGATTTTGAGGCCCCATGCGCCACCGGCCGCGCACCACAGGCGCCGCCGGCGACGGTCGGAATCGACGACCAACACACTCCGGCCCGTCAACTCCGCTCGCGCCAGGTCGGCCATCGCCGCCGCGCCACCTTCGAATCCCCCGACCGAAATCGAGCAGCGGAAAGCCGAACCGATTCCAGGCCGGCTGCGCAGGGCGATGTCGCCGCCCATGAGTTGGGCAAAGGACCGCGAGACGGCCAAGCCGAGCCCCGTGCCCGACACTTCAGTCAGCTGGTTCTCCTGGATGCGCGAAAATGGCTGGAAAAGCCGGGCGCAACCTTCCGCACCAATTCCGCGGCCGGAGTCGAGCACGGTGAAACTCAGTCGCCAATCCGCCCCCGCGCCCGGGCGGGCGGTGACATTCAGGTGCACGCGACCCGCGGACGTGTATTTCACCGCGTTGGTGAGCAGATTGAGCAGAATCTGGCGGATCCGCTTGGAATCGCCCACCACCTCGGCCGGCACGTTCGGCGCCACCCAATAGCTGACCTGCAGGCCCTTGGCTTTCGCCGCTTCCACCGTGACGTGCAGACAGTGATTGACGACGTCGATCAAACGGAACGCCTGGGAATTGAGTTTGGCCCGCCCGGCCTGCAGACCCGAAAAGTCCAGGATCTCCTCGACGATCCCCAGCAGGTTCTGGCCACTTTCCAAAATCAGGGCGGCGCTCTGCGCCAAGTCTTCGGGAGACTCCGTCCCGCCCAAGGTGCTGGCCAGGCCGATGATGGAATTGAGCGGCGTCCGCAGCTCATGGCTCATGCTCGCGAGAAACGCGTCCTTGGCCCGATTGGCGGCGTCGGCGGCCAGCGCCGACTCGCGCGCCTGGGACATCGCCACCTCAAGTTGGGCGTTGCTCTGCTGCAGTTCCGCCTTGCGCTGGAGCAGCATATCTTCGGTGCGCTTGCGTTCGTCGATGTCTTCCTTGACCGCGATGAAGTGGGTGATCCTGCCCCGGTCGTCGCGCACCGGGGAGATCGAGGCCTGCTCCCAAAACAGGGCCCCATTTTTGCGCCGATTGCGGATTTCGCCCCGCCAATCGCGTCCGGCCGTGATCGTGGCCCAAAGTTGCGCGTAAAACTCGGGCGGATGCAACCCGGACTTGAGGACGCGCGGATTCTGGCCGATCGCCTCCGCGGCGGTGTACCCGGTGTTGCTGACAAAGCCGGGGTTGACGTATTCGATCCGGCCGTCCGCATCGGTGATGACGATGGACGCGGGCGTCTGTTCGACCGCCCGGGAAAGCTGCCGCAACCGATCCTCCGCCAGTCGGCGCTCGACGATCTCGGACTGGAACCGCGCCGCGTGCTCAACCCGGGCGTCCTCCAATCGCCCCAGATGCCGGCTGACCCAGCCAATCAACCCGGCCGCCCCGAGCAGACTGAGATCGGCGTAGATCTCGAACCACCCAGACGCGCTGCCCCGGTAGTAACTGCGCACCGCCGCCGCATAGAAAATCACCAAGGCGGCGCCGACCGCGACCAGCGGGAGGCGGCGCCGCAAGCCGCCCCAATCCCGGCCCAGCCCGGTCCAACCGGTCCGTTCAGAATAGTTCGACTCCGTTGCCATATGATTCGTGGGGCGCATCGGTCCCGCCCTCGGCCGGCGCCGGGTTGAGCGGCCCCCCCCCAGCGGTCGCGGCGCCGCCGCTCAGCGCGGCGGCGTGCGCCTCGTGCTCCCGGTTCATGGTGTAATGATCCTTGTGGGCGTCCAACCGTTCGACCGCCGCGACGCTCAAGACGCCGGTCGCCGCAAAGGGAGCGGTCTGGGCCAGCAACTGCTCGCACATCCGCTCCGCCGGCCCGTAGCACAGTTCGATGAGCGTGGGAAATTGCAGCGTGGGCAGGAGCGCGCGAACCTCGTCGTAGACCGTGCTGAACTTGCGCCCGACGTCGGAGGAACACCGCTGCACGCCTTCGTTGAGGCGCGCCAGCTTCCCGCTGACCACGGCCGCCTCGGCCGCGAGTTCCTCCTTCTCCCGACCCAGGGTCTGCCGGATATCATCCGACTCGGTCCGCAGGGTTCGCATCTGGCTCAGCGTCACGCCCAATTCCTCGGTCATGGTGCGCGTCAGATCGGCGGTGTTGTCGGACAGGCGGCTGATCTCCTGGGCGAGGCGGGTCAGGGCGCCGGCCGAGGACAGCCGGGCGGCGGCGATCTCCGCGTTCAACGCCACCAAACGCACCTCGAACTCCTGCCCCGATATGTCGTGGGCCAGCACGCCGGCGAACTTCTCGACCTCCTCCACCAACCGGCCGATCCGGTCGTTGGTCTGCTCGCTTTGCCGGGCGATCTCGACCAACCGCTCCGTCTCCACCTTGAACAGGTCGGCGAGATTGCTCTTCCGAAAGGCGGTATCGACGGCCGCCTCCATGCGGCGGATCGCCTCGACCAGGGCGCCGCCCGTGCGCAGCAGTTCGTTCAACCCGCGGGTGACCTCCTGGCCGGCTTTTTCGATGCTCGCCCACGAGCTGCACAGATGCGTCTGCTGCAACCGGATCGCCTGGTGCAGGTACCCGAGTTCGAAGTCGTCACCCGCGGCTGGCGCGTCGCTGCCCACCAGGGCGAGGATTTCCTCGAAACCCGCGGCGATGTGTTCGAGTTGTTGCCGGACGATATCCTGGTATTGCAGCGAGGTCAGAATGCTGGCCGTGCCGGTCCGGGTTTCCGCCAGCATCTGCGCGACCTGCCGGCTGCCCTCCACGCAGGGCTCCAAGGCGGCTTTGAGCCGGTCGAATTCCCCGCGGAGCAGCGTCACGCTGCGCTCGGCGCTGCGTTGCAGGTCAGCCTGCAGCGTGGTGATCTGGTCGCGACCGGCCGCGCCTTCGGCGACGACCGCCTCGATCTTCGAAAAGGCCTGCTCGGACACCTCGGTCATGCGCCGCACCATCTCGGAGATGTCCATCGCCACGTGGACGAATGCCCCCTGGTTTTCGGGGCTCAGCCGGGCGGTCTCCGTCTTGATGAACATCGTGAGCACGCGGAAGTACAGGCTGTTCTTGACGAAGCGTTCGCGGTTCGCCAGGAGCCGCAGGTCGACCGTCTCCATCTGTTCCTCTTCCGACACCGCCAGGCCCATGCTGGCGTGCACCAAATCCACCGACCGGCGATAGACCTCGGAAGCCGAATCGAGCGCGCGGTCGTCGTCCTGGCCGTGGAGCACGAGGTCGATCTTCTCGCTCTGGGCGCGCAACTCCGTCAGTTCCGTGTCCAATCCGGCCAGTCCGTGGGCCAGGGCCGTGAATTCGCGGTCCGATTCCTTGCCAAACCGCAGCAATTCCGACCGATCGGCCGCGAACTCGGGCAAGAGCCGCCGGATTCGGCGGCGGGCCGCCGCCTGGGTTCGCCGCTCCCACCAGCGCTCGACTGGATTACTTGGCACCATGCTCGGGCCGCCCGCCGGACCGGTCGGCGCCGGCGAGACTGGCTTCGCCGGCGGGCAGGAGGCGTTGGACGCCCTGCAGCAGGGTGACTGGGGTCAGGGGTTTGTACAGGACGCCGACCCGACCCCACTCCGACCGGGAGCCGCCGCTAGTCGCGGACTCGGAGGTGATCACCAGGATCGGCAACATCGCCAGATCGGGCTGGGCCCGGACCCGGCGAATAAACTCTTCGCCGCCCATCTTGGGCATCGACAAGTCGAGCAACACGAGATGCACGGGTTGGCCCCGCAGCTTCTCGAGCGCCTCGACGCCGTCGCCGGCGGCCACGCACTCGTAGCCTTTGCGGCGGAGCAGACTCATGTGGTAGAGGCGGACGCTGGCGATATCGTCGACGACGAGAACGGTGGGATTCATGACAAAGGGGTGCTGCCGACCGGCCGATAGACGACGGCCGTGCCGTGCGATTCCGGGCTCCAGTTAGCGTCGAGATTGATCGTCGTCTCGGCGGTACCGAGAATGAGGCGGCCGTGCGGCAGCAGGCAGTTGCGGATTTTGGTGAGGATCGTCTTCTTCGTCTCCACGTCGAAATAGATCATCACGTTGCGAATCAGGATGAGGTCGCAGGGCGGCAGGATGGGCCAGGGACGGACCAAGTTGAACGGCCGAAAATCCACCATGCGCCGGATTTCATCCCGGAGCGTCCAAGTCCCGTCCGCCTGGATGAAATACTTGACCAGGTACCGGGCGGGCAGGCCGCGATTGACCTCGATCTGGTTGTAGCGGCCCTGCGCCGCCTGCCCGAGCACGGTCGGCGAATAGTCCGTCGCCAGGATGCTGATCTCCCAGTCGGCCAGCTGCGGGAAATGCTCCCGCAAGAGCATGGCGATGCTATACGGCTCCTGGCCGGTCGAGCAGGCGGCCGACCAGATTGCCAGCCGCCGCTGCGCCTGCCGCCGGGCGATCAGGTCGGGCAGGATGGTCTTGCGCAGCGCCTCGAAGGGATGGAAGTCGCGGAAGAAATACGTCTCGTTGGTGGTGAGGGCATCCACCGCCTTGGCGCACAGGGTCGAGGGCGGCTGGTCGTTGCGCAGCGAGGCGATGAAGGCCGCCAGCGAAGCGAAGCCTTCGCGCTCGGCCAGGGGGCCGAGCCGGGATTCGACCAGATACTCCTTGCCGCGCTCGAGCACGATCGCCGCGTTGCGGTAAGCCAAGGCGCTGACAAAATCGAAGTCGACGGAAGCGAGGGCGGCCATGTTAAGCGGGGGTTCGGGCCAGGGCCGGCGATCGCGCGCTCGCGAGCCGACCGAGGGCAGCGCCGATTTCCTTCAACGGCAGCACGCGGTCGGCCAGGCCCGCCTGCACCACATAGCCGGGCATGCCCCACACGACGCTCGAGGCTTCGTCCTGGGCCAGCACCTGTCCGCCCCGCTCGCGGATGAGCCGGCAGCCGCGCAATCCGTCCTGGCCCATCCCGGTCATGATTGCCGCCAGGGTGGCCGGCCCGCAGGTCTCGGCCAGCGAACGGAACAGCACATCCACCGCCGGCCGGCAGGAGTTCTCCGGCGTGCCGTCGTGCACCTGCAGCTTCAGGCCGCGGCTGTCCCGCCGCACTTCCATATGGTGTCCGCCCGGGGCGATATAGGCCCAGCCGGTCTCGACCGGCTGACCGCTCGCCCCTTCGCAAAAGCGCACCGACTCAAGCTGATCGAGCCGTTCGGCCAGCATCTTGGTGAAGAGCACCGGCATGTGCTGCACGATGACGATCGGGACGGGGAAGCTGGCCGGGATGGACGCGAACACCTCCGCCAGCGCGTTCGGGCCGCCGGTGGAGGTGCCCAAGCCGACGAGTTCGACCGGAACGCTGCCCGGGCCCCGCGGCGGCAGGCCCAGCCCGGCCGGACGCGCCGGATCGCTGGCCGTCGGCACCACCGGTCCCGCGCCCGCCAACACATGCCGGCAGTGCAACTTGATCTTGGGGACGAGTTCCTGCTCCAGCCGCTCCAGCCCCTCGATGATGCTGCCGATATTGCCGGGCTTGGTCACGTAGTCGCTCGCGCCGCCCGCCAGGGCGTCGAGCGTGGCCGCCGCGCCCCGCAGCGTCAGCGTGCTGAACATGATCACCGGAAGCTTGGGGTAGAGTTTGCGAATCTCCCGCAACGTGGTCAGGCCGTCCATCTCGGGCATTTCGATGTCGAGGGTGACGACGTCCGGATTGATCTGCGGAATCTTGGCCAGCGCGATCCGGCCGTGCGCCGCCGCCCCGACGACTTCGATCGCCGGGTCGCGATTGAGCGACTCGGTGATCATGCGGCGCATGACCACGGCGTCATCGACCACGAGTACGCGGATTTTCGGCATGGCGGGCGGTTTTTGGGGGATCCGCTTAACCCAGGACGCCCAGCAGCAGCAGTTTCTCCTCCAAGGCTTCGCGGGTGACCGGTTTCATCAAAAAGTCCGTGGCCCCGGCCGCCAGGGCCTGGGCCACATGGTCCATCGAGGTTTGGGTCGTGACCATCATAAGCTTGATTGCGTCGTAAGCGCGCCGGGCCCGCACGGCCCGCACGAATTCCAGGCCGTTCATGCGCGGCATGTCCCAATCGACGAGCGCAACGTCGAAGTCGGAATGGTTTTCCAGCACGGCGAGCGCTTCGCAACCGTCGCCGGCCTCCGCGGAATCGAAGGCGAGTTCTTCGGCCAGATAACGCAAAAACGCCCGCATCGCCTTGGAGTCGTCGATGATGAGGATTTTCATGACCCGATACCGCCCACCGGACAGGCGGCGGCCCGGGCGGCGAACCGCCCGGGCCCCACCTGACCGCTGGCCGAA
>CAZWMF010000127.1:0-9161 GCA_964634535.1 uncultured Opitutaceae bacterium
TTACACGCAATACCGCCGACTGCACGATGGCTTTGCCGCCCGCGGCGGTCCGGCGGATTTCTCCCGCGTGATGAAGGACTTGTTGGAAATCAAACTGACCCAGGCATGAACGCCCCCTCCCCTCAAATCTGGTTCGTCGCCGGCTCGCAGCATCTGTACGGCCCGGGCCCGCTCAAACAGGTCGCGGCCAACGCCGAGGCCGTCGTTGCGGGTCTCGGCGCCTCGGGTCGACTGCCCCTGCCGCTCGTCTTTAAGGGCGTCCTGACGACGTCCGAGCAGGTGACCGCGTGCTGCCGCGAGGCCGAGGCCGATGCCGGCTGCGCCGGATTGGTCCTGTGGATGCACACGTTTTCCCCGGCTCGCCTGTGGATCCGCGGGTTGCGCGGCCTGCGTAAGCCTTGGCTGCATCTGCATACGCAATTCAACCGCGACCTGCCCTGGGCTCGGATCGACATGGATTACATGAATCTGCACCAGGCCGCCCACGGCGATCGCGAGGCCGCCCACCTGCACGCGCGATTGCGCCTGCGGCGCAAGATCGTGGTCGGGCATTGGTCGGATCGCGAGACCCAGGAGGAAATCGGCGCGTGGATGCGAGTGACGCGGGCCTGGCATGACTGGCAAGGCGCCCGCTTCGCGCGTTTTGGGGACAATATGCGCCAAGTCGCGGTGACCGACGGCGACAAAGCCGAGGCCGAAGCCCGCTTCGGCTTTACGGTGGACGGATTCGGCGTGGGCGACCTGGTGGCGGAAGTCGCCAACGTCGGCGCCGGTTCCATCGACGACCTGTGCGCGGTCTACGCCAAGGCCTATCGGGTGGCCCCGGCCCTGCGGCGGGGCCAGGCCCGCCACGAGTCGCTGCGCGAAGCCGCCCGGATCGAACTCGGCCTGCGCGCCTTTCTTGAAAAGGGCCGATTCAAGGGCTTTACCACGAATTTCGAGGATCTGCACGGACTCAAACAGCTCCCCGGGTTGGCCGTACAGCGCCTGATGGCCGACGGCTATGGATTTGGGGCGGAGGGCGATTGGAAAACCTGCGCGCTCCTGCGCGCGATCAAGGTGATGGCCGACGGGGTCGGACCAGCCTCGTTCATGGAGGACTACACCTATCATCTGGGTTCCGGCGGTCCCCTGGTTCTCGGGGCGCATATGCTCGAAATCTGCGAATCGATCGCCACGGCCCGGCCGTCGCTGGAAATCCATCCCTTGGGCATCGGCGGCAAGGACGACCCGGTGCGGTTGGTGTTCAACGCCGCCGCCGGCCCCGCGGTCAATGTGTCGCTCGTGGATTTGGGCGACCGCTTTCGGCTGATCGCGGCCGAGGTCGACGTCATCGCCCCCCCCCGGCCGTTGCCGCGGCTGCCCGTGGCCCGGGCCGTCTGGCGATGCCGACCGAACTTCAAGGTCGCCTCCGCCGCCTGGTTGCGGGCAGGTGGGGCCCACCACACGGTCCTGAGCTACGGTCTCGGATCCACCCCACTCCGCGATCTGGCCGAAATCGCCGGCATCGAGTCCGTCGTCATCGGCGCCGAAACCCGCTTGCCGGACTTCGAGAACGAGCTGCGCTGGAACGAAGCGTATTATCGCGTATGCTCGCAAAACTGAAGCAGGCCGTCTGCGACGCCAACCGGCGTCTACCCGGTTCCGGGCTCGCGCCGCTGCATTTCGGCAACGCCAGCGCGATCGACCGCCGGCGCGGCCTGGTGGCCATCAAACCGAGCGGCGTCGACTATGCCGTCCTGCGTCCGGCGGACATCGTGCTCGTCGATCTGAACGGCAAGACGGTCGAGGGCAAACTGCGTCCTTCGTCGGACACGCCGACCCACCTCGAACTCTATCGGGCCTTTCCGGAAATCGGCGGGATCGTCCATACCCATTCGGCCTGGGCGACCGCCTTCGCCCAAGCCGCCCGCCCCATTCCCGCGCTGGGCACCACCCACGCGGACTTCTTTCGGGGCCCGGTGCCAGTCACCCGTCCGCTTCGCCCGCGGGAGATCGCCGGCGCGTACGAGATCGAAACCGGCCGGGTCATCCGGGAAGCCTTCCGGTCGCTCGACCCCATGGCCGTGCCCGCCGTGTTGGTGTACCGCCATGGACCCTTTGTCTGGAGCGCCACCGTCGCGGCGGCCCTCGAAAACGCGATCGCCCTGGAATTGTGTGCGCGCATCGCCGCCCGTTCGCTGCAGCTCGATCCCCTCCTGGACGAGATCGAACCCGCATTGCGGGATCGGCATTTTCTTCGCAAACACGGGCCAAAAGCGTATTACGGACAAAAATCCGCGCCCAGGCCCGCCCGATAGTTGCACGTTTCCCCCATTTTCATATCCCCATGCATGCGCAAAAACCCTTCACTCTAATCGCGGCGCTCGTCTTCGCCGCCACCGCCTCTCTCATGCCAGCCAACACTATTGTTTCCCCGTTCGGCCATATGCCGGATGGCACCCCGGTCGACCTATATACGCTTGCCAACGCCAACGGCGTCGTCTGCAAGGTCATCACGTATGGCGGCATCGTGACCGAGGTGCATGTGCCGGACAAAGCCGGGCAATCGGGCGACATTGTCCTCGGGTTCGATAATTTAGCCGGCTACCTGCAAAAGGAACCCTATTTCGGGGCAATTATCGGCCGGGTGGCCAACCGAATCGCCAAGGCCCGGTTCACGATGGATGGCCGGACCATTGTGCTTCCCGCCAGCGATGGGACGAACACGCTGCACGGCGGCGTAGTCGGCTTTGACAAGGTGGTCTGGAAGGCCCGGGCCCTGCCCGGCGCGGGCGTCGAGCTCACCTACGTGAGCCGGGATGGCGAGGAGGGATTCCCGGGCACGCTTCATACGCGGGTGCGCTATACGTTGACCGACGACAACCGCCTGCGGATCGATTACGAAGCGACGACCGATAAGAATACGCCGGTCAACCTGACCAATCATACCTATTGGAATCTGGCCGGCCAGGGTCCGATCCTGGATGAGGTTCTGCAAATCCGGGCGTCGCGGTTCACTCCGGTCGACGGAAATCTCATCCCGACCGGCGAATTGGCGCCCGTGACCGGGACCATCATGGATTTTACCCAACCCAAGCGGATCGGCGAAGATCTGGACAAGCTGACGAATGACCCGAAGGGCTTCGACCACAACTGGGTCCTGGACAATCCGAGTCTGTCCGGCCCGCCGGCGGCCGAGCTCTACGACCCGGCCAGCGGCCGCGTCCTGGATGTCTACACCGATCAGCCGGGCATCCAATTCTACTCGGGCAATTTCCTCGACGGCACGCTCGTCGGCAAACGGGGGGTGCGCTACAACCAACACAATTCCGTCTGCCTGGAAACCCAGCATTTCCCCGACTCGGTCAATCAACCCAATTTCCCGTCGACGATGCTGCACCCCGGCGAAACGTATCGCACGACCACGATTTTCGCGTTTTCGACCCGCTAAACCGCGATCCGATTCATGCCCCCCATCCCCAACCCCGCCACCCTTGGCCCCCTCGATTGGACGGCCATCCTGTTATACTTCAGTCTTCTGCTCGGCGTCGCCTGGTTCGTGGTGCGCCGCAGCAAGGACACCGCGGCCGATTATTTTCTCGCCGGCCGCAATCTCGGCTGGTGGGTGATCGGCGCATCCATCTTCGCTTCGAACATCGGTTCGGAGCATATCGTCGGACTGGCGGGCTCCGGCGCCTCCGACGGGATGGCGCTCGCCCATTACGAACTGCACGCGTGGTGCCTGCTGATCCTCGCCTGGGTCTTCGTGCCGTTCTATGCGCGTTCGCTCGTCTTCACGATGCCCGAATTCCTGGAGCGGAGGTTTTCGCCGAAATCGCGGTATGTCCTCTCGGTTATATCGATGGTGACGTTCGTGGTCTCGAAGATCGCCGTCGGCATTTACGCGGGCGGGGTGGTGTTCGCCACCCTGCTTCCGGAAATGCATTTGGATATCGGCGGGATCCACATCAACAGCTTCTGGATCGGTTCGGTCGGCGTGATCATTCTGACCGGCCTGTATACGACGCTGGGCGGCATGCGCGCCGTGGTCTACACCGACGCGGTCCAGGTGGTGGTCCTGATCGGCGGGTCGGCACTGCTCACGTTTTACGGCCTTAGCCGCCTCGGCGGCTGGCACGCGATGCGAAGCCTGTGCGGGCCGGAAATGCTCAATCTGTGGAAGCCCATCATCCCGCACGGCGTCCAATCCAGCTGGTCGCCGGTCGTGGAAACCGACGCCGCGGGCAATGTCCTCCGGGAGGCCTGGTATTTCAACGACCGCTTTCCCTGGCCCGGGATGCTGATTTGCGCTCCGGTCATCGGGCTGTGGTATTGGTGCACCGACCAATACATCGTCCAGCGCGCACTCGGTGCGCCAAATCAGAAGGTGGCCCGGCAGGGCAGCATTTTTGCCGCCTTCCTCAAGCTCTTTCCCGTCTACCTCTTCATCATCCCGGGCCTGATCTGCTTCGCCCTGGCCAAGAGCGGCAAGCTGCCCGAATTAAACGCGATGGTCGGAGCGGACGGCAAGCCGATCCCGGCCGTGGCCCAGAGCGCCTTTCCGATGCTGGTCAAATATCTGCTGCCGCCCGGCCTTCGCGGGATCGTGGTGGCCGGACTCCTGTCCGCCCTCATGGGTTCGCTGGCCGGCGTCTTCAATGCCTGCTCCACGCTGTTCACCGTCGACATCTATGCGAAGTGGAAGCCCGCGGCCTCGCAGCATCAACTCGTGCGCATGGGCCGGATCGCCACCGGCGTCATGATTCTTGTCGCCTTGGCCTGGATTCCCGTGATCGAAGGCGCCCACAGCCTCTATTCCTATTTGCAGACGGTCCAGGGTTATCTCGCTCCGCCGATCTTCATCGTGTTCTTCTTCGGCGTGTTCTGGAAGCGGCTGAATGCCCATGGCTGCTTCTGGGCGATGATCGTCGGATTCATCCTGGGCGGTGCGCGGATGGCGATCGATACCCCGGTAACGATGGGATTGGCCGAATATCAACCCGGTTCGTACCTTTGGATCATCAATCATGGTCGTGGTGAGCCTGATGACGGCGGCCCCCGATTACGCCAAGCTTCAGGGCCTGACGTTCTCGACGACCTCAGACCAGGATCGCGCTGCAACCCGGTCGAGTTGGGGCTGGCCCGAGGTGCTGGCGTCGGCGCTGATCCTCTCGTGCATCCTCGGCACCTATCTGTACTTCACCGGTTGAGCGGCTGACCGAGATGCGCGGAACCCCTTCCGCCGTTCTTGCTTACCCCGTTACGGTCGACCAACCCGCAAGGCTCATGAGCCTTGCGGGTTTATTTTTGGGGCCGATTTAAGACGGAAATTTCATGAAAACGGCCAGATATCGCCCGAAGCGCCGAGCGGAAAAGACCGAGGGCGACTACTAAAACTTCTAGCTCATCGAAACGAGCCCGAGGTCTCTTGTGCGCGAGCGATTCGACCGAAATTTGGCTGATTTTCGCGAATTATCCGGGTGAAGCGGGCTTCCTTTCTTGATGGAAGGGATGGGTTACCGCGAATCCGGCTCCCCGGCGGAAGCCGACGCGCGCACGCGGAGCGCCTGAGCCAGATTTTCCCGGATCGACGGATCATCCGGCTGCCTCCGCAGGGCCTCGCGGTACTCGGCGATGGCTTCGTCGGTCCGGCCCGCGTACAGGAGCGCGTTCGCCAGGTTGTTTCTCACCCGGGCGCGATCGGGCGCCAAGGCAACGGCGCTCCGGAAGGCCTCCACGGCTTCGGCATAACGGCCTTGCGCCGCCAGAGCCCCGCCCCAGGCAAAAACCGCCTCGACGCTGTGCGGCGCCAAGGCGAACGCCTTCCGGTCGTACTCCGCGGCCTCGGCAAATCGGCCGAGCTTTGCCATGGCCTCGCCCAGAAAGAATTGCAACTCGGCCTGATGGCGCGGAGCCGACCGCGCCTGCTCCAGGTGCGGCAGCGCCGCCTCCGTCCGGCCAAGATCGAGGAGCGTCACGCCGAGATTGTATTGCGCGGGCGCATAGGTCGGGTCCGCGTTCACCGCCGCCTGAAATTCGGCCAACGCGGGCGCCAACGATGCGCCCCCCTCGATCGCCATGCCCAGATTGTTGTGGGCTCGCGCGCTGTTTGGCACCTTCGCCACCGTATCGGTCCATAGCCCGATTTCACTCTCATAGACCCGATTGCGGACAACGGTGGCGCCGCCCAACCCGAGGGCCGCGCAGCCGACGAGCGTGCCCAGAGCGGCGGCCGCGCGGCGCGGCCATAGCCGGAGCAGGACCTGATGGACGGCCGCCCCGGCCGCCACCACGACCGCCGCGAGCGGCAAATACATGCGATGCTCCGCCAATGGCTCGGTCGCGATCGGCACGATGCTCGAACTCGGCGCCAAGATCGCGAAGAACCAGGCCCCCAGAAAGCCGCTCGGCGCGCGACGCCACAGACCGTAGCCCGTGGCCACCAATAAGCAGGCCACGAGCACCAGCGAGCCGCCAACCTCATCGACATGCCGGACCAACGCCGTACCGTAGTCGAAAACCAGCGGATGCGGCCAAAAGGCCAGACCCAGATAGGTTGCGATCGCGCGGCCCTGGGTCAGCGCATAGGGAATGACCCCGGCCGGCGCGGCAAAGCCGGCTGATCCGCCGCGCCCGTGCGTGCTGGCGACGAGCACGGCCAGAACCGGCCACGTTGCCGCCAGCCCGAGGTAAAGCCCGCGCCGTTGGCGCCAGGCGGACTTGAACGACCCGGCCGCGAAGGTTCGATCGTAGAGGAGAACGAGCACCGGCGCCGAAACCATCACCTCCTTCGTGCCCATGCCGAGGAGACAGGCCCCGATCGCCACCCCATGCCATGGCCCGGGCCTGTCCGCCTCCATTCCTCGGATCGCCGCATACAAGACCGCAAAATAGAAGAGACCCATGAGCGACTCGGCGCGTTGCACGACATAGGTGACCGCCTCCGTCTGCAGCGGGTGCACGGCCCAGAGCAAAGCGGCCGCCCAGGCGAGCCAGCGGCCGTCGGCTTCGCCCTCCGGGCTTGCCGCCGCCGAGGCCGCCGACCGAAAGGCGCGCCGCAGGATGCCATACAGGAGCAGGGCCGCCGCCATATGCACCGTCAGATTGAAGACGTGATAACCGCCGACCCGCAGACCGCCCACCGCGTAGTTGAAAGCGAGCGAGAGGTTGAGCACCGGCCGGCCGGCGACGGTCCCCGCCTCAGCGCCCGGCGGGGCCAGAATCGCTCCCAGATCGCCCGGGTGCCGAAGGGTCGGATTTTCGACAATGGCCGGCACGTCGTCGAAAACGAATGCGCCGGTCAGGCTGTTCGCATAGACGAGGGCAATGGCCGCCATGAGCAAGGCGGGCCCCAATAATGCGGCCGCACCGGACGCTGGAGCCAACCGGCGAACGATCGAACGATGAACAGCGGCGTCGGCCATGTTCCGAGGGAGACGGTTCAGCGTTCGGCGGGCCCGGCATCCAAGCGTTCGAGCATGGCGCGGGCCTCGACAAAATCCGGTTTGAGCCGCGCGGCCTCCGCGAACTCGGCGCGCGCGCCGTCGAGGTCGCGCACGCGCAGGAGCGCGTTGCCCAGGTTGTAATGAGCCGCCGCATAGTCCGGGCGCAACCGCAACGCCCGATGATACTCCTCAATCGCCTCGCGGGTGCGACCGGCCTGGTCGAGCGCGGTGGCAAAATTCGCGTGGGTATTCGCGGCATCGGGTTGCAGCCGAACCGCCGCCTGCAACGCGGTCAGCGCTTCGGCAAATCGGCCCAATCGCGCCAGCGCCACGCCGAGATCGAGTTGCGCCTGACCGTCATCGGGTTTCAACCGCACCGCGGCGCTGAAATGGATCACCGCCTCAGCGGTCCGACCGAGCCCGTCAAGGGCGATGCCCAGATCGAATTCGACGCCGGCCTGGTCCGGATCGAGGCGCAGGGAGCGCTGGAACTCGTCGACCGCTTCGTTCGGACGGCCCAGCGCGGCCAAGGCGACGCCGAGGCTCCCGTGCGCTTCGGCATAGTCGGGGGCGGTGGCCAAGGCTTGTCGCAACGCGACCTCGGCTTCGGCCGGCCGCTGCAGCCGGTCGAGCACGCGCCCGGCCTGGTACTCCGCGTAGAATAGCTTGGGGTTGAGACTCGCGGCCATCTGGAACTGATCGAGGGCTTCGGTCCATCGCCCCAATTCCTCATACGCCAGTCCGAGATTGTGGTGGGGATTGGGCTTGAACGGATCGAGGCGGATCGCCTCCAGGCAATAGGGAACCGCTTCGGCCGTGCGGCCGCGAAGCAGCAGGGCCTGGCCGACGTTGGCCTGCGCAACCGCGCTCTGCGGCCGACGACGAATCGTATCGAGCCAGAGAGCCAGATCGCTGCGGTAGATCTGATTGCGCACGGCCGTGGTGGCGCCGAGCGAAGCCCCGACTCCGGTCAGCAGCGCGGCCAAGACCCGCGGCGAAGGGGCCATCCCCCGGAAGCGAATCCGCGGCAGAACCACGACTACCGCGGCGACGACGGCCGCGAGCGGCAGATACATCCGGTGCTCGGCGGCGAATTGCAAAACACCCGGCATCACACTGGTCGGCGCCAGAATGAGAAACGCCGCGCCCGCGAGAAACGCCCAGGGCCGTCCCCGCCAAACGCCCTTCGCCGTCCAGATCAAGGCCGCCAGAAGCGCCGCGAACAAACCGCGGGCCAGCCAGGCTGGGGCCGACGGCGGCCCGTAATCGAAAGCCAGGGGATGCGGCCAGATGGCCAAACCGATATAGCGGGCCACGGCCTCGCCCTGGGACACCCAATAGGTTGTCCAGCGCACGCCGACGTGGAATCCCGACGTGCCGCCCCGGTCCCAGCCGGTGCCCGCCACCAGGGCCACCACGGAGACTCCGGTGGCCGCGAGGCCCAGGTAATAGCGCCAACTGGCCCGCCAGGCGGCGCCCCAACCCTTCGCGACAAACGTGCGATCGTATATGAACACCACCAGCGGGGCCGTGACGATCACCTCCTTGGTGCCGCAACCCAAGAGACACATCGCCAGGCTGAACCCCTTCCAGGCGACTGCCCGCGCCGGTCGGGCCGAAGCGTCGGCGGCGCGAATGAAGGCGTAGAGCGTCAATAGGTAAAAGAGCCCCATCAAGGACTCGGCCCGCTGGACCACATAGGTCACCGATTCGGTGGTCAGTGGATGGACGGCC
>CAZWMF010000128.1:0-9098 GCA_964634535.1 uncultured Opitutaceae bacterium
GCGTTCGCGCGCCTCCGGGGGCGATCTGGGGCTCGATCCCGAGCGGGTGTACGGCGACTACCGGGCGATGGCCGAGGCGGAGTCGGCGGCGCCGCCCGACCGGCGCCTCGATTTCGTCGTCATCGCCACGCCCAATCACGAGCATTTTGGCCCCGCCCGGCTATTCCTGGAAGCGGGCTTCAACGTGGTCTGCGACAAGCCGGTCACCCTCGATCTGGCCGAGGCGCGCGCTCTGCGGCAGGTGGTGCGCCGGACGGGGAAAGTCTTCGTTCTCACCCACAATTACACGGGCAACGCGATGGTCAAACAGGCCCGCGATCTCGTCCGCGCCGGCCGGCTGGGAACCCTGCGCAAGGTCGTGGTCGAATACCCGCAGGGCTGGCTCAGCACGAACCTCGAGGCGAGCGGACAGAAGCAGGCCGCCTGGCGGACCGATCCCCGGCGCAGCGGCTTGGGCGGCAGCTTGGGCGACATCGGCACCCATGCGGAGAACCTGGCCCGGTACGTGACCGGGCTGCACGTGGCCGAACTCTGCGCCGACCTCACGGCTTTCGGGGAGGGCCGACGTCTCGACGACGACGCCAATATCCTTCTGCGGTTTCGCGGGGGCGCCAAGGGCGTCCTGCATTGCTCGCAGATCAGCGTGGGCGAGGAGAACGCTCTGGCCCTGCGCGTGTATGGCACCCGGGCCGGACTCGAATGGGCCCAGGAGCGTCCGGATGAACTCGTGGTCAAGTACGCCGACGCTCCCCGCGAGGTCTGGCGCCGGGGCACGACTTATCTGAGCGCCGCGGCCCGGCGAGTCGGTCGGGTTCCCCCCGGGCATCCCGAGGGCTATTTGGAGGCGTTCGCCAACATCTATCGCGAGGCTTTCCGCGCGATTGCGGCGGAGGTGGAGGGTCGACCGGTGCCGGCGGTCGATTGCCCGGGGATCGACGACGGCGTGGAGGGCATGGCCTTCATCGAGGCGGCCGTGCGGAGCGCCCGGCGCGGGGCGGTCTGGCAGAAGCTGCCGCGAATCTGATCAGAGGGCCGCGATGCCCGCGGCCACGGCGGCCGGATCGGGCGCCTTGAAGAAGGCCGTCCCCACGACGAAGGTGTCCGCGCCCGCGGCCCGGCATGACTTGGCCGTCACCAGGTCGACGCCGCCGTCGACTTCGATGCGAAAGCGCAGATTGCGTTCGCTCCGCAACCGGTCGAGTTCGGCAATCTTCGGCAGCACGTCGGGCCGGAACGCCTGACCGCCGAAGCCGGGCTGCACGGTCATCACGAGGATCAGATCGACCTGCGCCAGAAAAACCTCGACGGCCGACACCGGCGTGTCGGGATTGAGCGCCAGGCCGGCATGCTTGCGCAGCGCCCGGATGCGCTGGAGGGCGCCGACGTGGTCGTAATCCGGCTCGATGTGGACGGTGATCCGGTCGGCGCCGGCCTGCGCGAAGGGCTCGATGAACTGGTGCGGATTATCGAGCATCAAGTGCGTGTCGAAGAACAGCCGGCTGCCGCCGCGCCGCAGCGCGGCGAGCGTTTCGGGGCCGAACGACAGGTTGGGCACAAAGTGCCCGTCCATGATGTCGAGGTGCACCCAGGGAAGGTGCAGATTGGCCACGACCGCGGCGCTCGCGGCCAGGTTCGCATGGTCGCCGGCGAGGATCGACGGGGCGAGGATGGGGGCGTTCTTGGGACCGGCGTTACCAGACGTCCTGGACGGTTTGCACGATCGCGTCGGAAAGCGACTCGGCCAGCAGGGGCACGGTGTTGTATTCGGCCTGCAATTGGTCGCCGACCAAGGACGAGTGCGGATTGCCGTTGTCGGTGAACACATCGCGCCGGGTCGTCACGGTGCGGTTGGTGAAGTACGACCGGCCCGTGCGGGTGTCGATCAGGGTGCAGCCGGTCGTCAGGGTCTCGGTGAACTTGCTGGCGAGCCCGGTATCCTGCTCGCGGGTGGCGGCCACGTCCCGGTGATAGTCGGTGATGACCACCTGCAGGATGGCGTCGGCCCCCTGGGGCGAATCCACCACCTGGACGCGACCGTCCTTGATCAGCTGCGAACGCAGCTCCGTCGCGATCGGCTCCTGGGCCTGAGGCAACAGCGTGTGGTTGCGCACCGGCTCGACGTAGAGCGTGGCAAACGGCACGTGGGCGGTGACGCCCCACTGGTAATGGGCGCAGCCCGTCGCCCAGACGAGGCCCGCCAGTCCGCCTAAGCATCGAACCACGGCCCGGGCGCGCATCGCAGGTATCCGCCTCAGAAGAAGAGAAAATGCTTCTTCTTGGGCCCGCCCTGGGCGGCCGCGTTGGCTTTGCGCTCGACTTCGTTCAAGCGCACGCGGGCCCGCTGGGCCACCTCGGAGTCGGGATACGAGGTGATGGCCTCGTTGTAAAACACCCGCGCCGCCGTATAATTGTCGCGCTTAAAGAAATAGAAGTCGCCGATCTTCATTTTGCTCTCGGCGAGCGTCCGCTTCATCGCATCGAGCTGGGTGGCGGCCGCGGCGATCTTCTTGTCGTTCGGAAAGAGGATCATGAAGTCCTCGCCGTAGGTGATCGCCTGCTTCGTTTCAGCCTGATCGTAGTAGGGGCCCTCCACCTGGGCGGCATGCAAATCGGCCAGCTGCAGGTAGGCGTCGGGCGCAAACACGCTTTGGGAATAGTTGTTGACCAGCCGATCGAGGGCGTCGATCGCCTCTTCGGGATTGCCGAGGAACTGCTGGCCGCGGGCGACGTCCATCAGACAAAGCGGCGCGTAATCGCTATAGGGGGCGGTGGCGATGATCGTTTCGCAGTAGGCCACCCCGCGTTCCCGATTGCGCACGCTCGGAAACCAACCCCAGATGCGGTTGTGGCCGCCGTTGAGCAGGACGACGGCGATCTGGTACTCGTCGGCGATCAAGTCATTGTAACGCTTGACGTTCGGATAGCGCGAAAGGATCGAGTTATAGGCGTCGAACGCCTTGTAATACTGGCGGCGATGCCAGCGCATCAGGCCGATGTGGTAGAAGGCCTCCGGCGCATAGACCGACGTCGCGAACCGCTTCGTCACCTTGGTATAATTCTTGATCGCCGCATGCACCTGTCCGTTCTCCTCCTGGCGGCGCGCCTTGTTCATGAGGTCCAGGGCCTCCCGGCCGTTGGAGCCGGTCAGGCCGGACAATACGCCGCCGGAGATGCTCCAGCCGGTTTCGGGATTCCAGACCAAGTCCGCCCGGGCGGCCGCGGCGGCAAATCCAAAGACAGCGAAAAGGCAAAGAGCGCGCCGTGCGCGGGCAAAAACCGGGGGCATGAGTTCTTAAATAGTGCCCGCTAGCGAAACAGCCGGCGTGCTTAGGTCAAGCCCGCCCGGGCCGCGACGGAAAAAGGGGTGCAACATGGAGGGATTGGGACGCGCGCCGCCGTCGAATTGTTCCACGTTCAGAGCAAAGCCGGCTGGGCGATCAGTTCGTTGGCCCGGGCGACGTCCGCCTCCGCCAGTCGATTCAGGTCGGCCCGGATGATCTTATGGGCGGCCAGAATGGCGCTCTTGATCGCGCGCCGGTTCGCCGAGCCGTGGGCCTTGAGCATGTTGCCGCGCAAACCCAGGAGCGGGGCCCCGCCGTAGCTCTCGGGATTGATCCGGCTGCGCAGGGCATTGAAGGCCCCCTTGGCGAGCAATGCGCCGGTCACCCGCAGGGGGTTGGCCCGCAATTCGTCCTTGAGCATTCCGGCGACGAAGCGCACCAGCGACTCCCAGCTCTTGAGCAGGATATTGCCGACGAAGCCGTCGCACACGACGACATCGACGCCGCCGTCGGTGTCGAACAGATGAAAGCCCTCGATCGGTCCCACGAAATTGATGATGCCGCCGAGGCGCTTGAGCAGGTCGTGGGTTTCGGCGACCAAGGCGTTGCCCTTGCCCTCTTCGGTGCCGATCGTCATGAGCCCGACCCGCGGGTTTTCCACCCCCAGCATCACCCGGCAATAATGGCTGCCGAGAATCGCATTGTGCACCAAATGTTCGGCCCGCGCCTCGGGATTGGCGCCGGCGTCGATCAAGACGAAGTGGCCGTTGTCGCGCGGGACGATCGCCGCCAGGGCCGGGCGACCGACACCCTCGAGCGTGCGCAGCCGCAGCGTGCCACCGGCCATCAGGGCCCCGGTGTTGCCGCAGCTGACCAGACCGGCCGCCTCGCCGGATTTGACGAGATCGATCGCCTTCACCATGGAAGAATTCTTCTTCTTCTTCAGGGCGACGAGCGGCTTGTCGTCCATCGTGATGATTTCCGGGGCATGCAGGACCGAAATGCGCGGGTCGGCCTTGAGTCCGGCCGCCTCGATCAACGGGTGCAGGACCGCCTCGTCGCCGACCACGACGATCGGGTTGAAGTCGGGGAATTCCTCCAACGTAAGGACGATCGCCGCAACCACCTCGGACGGCCCCAGGTCCCCGCCCATCGCGTCGACGGCAATTTTGGGACCTGCGCCAGAAGCCATGATCATCCGCGGAGAAGGGGATCCGCTGCGCGCGACTCAGGCCTCGATGTTGAGCACCTGCCGGCCGCGGTACATGCCGGTCTTCGGATTGACGCGATGCGGGCGAAACAGGGAGCCGTCCGCGTCTTTGGCGAACTCAGGCGCCTGGAAGGCGTTGGCGGCGCGGCGATTTGCGCTCCGCCGCTTGGACTGCTTGCGTTTTGGATTAGCCATGGATGTGCGTGGTTGAAGGTTCGAAAATAGATTCTTTGAATTTGAGGTCAATCTTCCTTTGCTATCCCCTCGATGTCCACGCTTTCGCTCCTGACTAGCCAGCTGACCGCACGGGTTTCCCTGGCCCCTCCCGAGGTGGAGGCGGCCGCGGCGCTGCTGGCCGGCCCCGCGATCCCGGATTCGGAAAAGGCCGATTTCCTCTCCGCCCTGTCGGCCAAGGGCGAAACCGTGGCGGAGATCGCCGGGCTGGCGGCGGCGTTTCGCCAGCGGGCCATCGATCCGGGCGTCCAGGAATGGGCTCCGCAGGCGATCGACATCGTCGGCACCGGCGGCGACCACGCCGGTGGCTTCAATGTCTCGAGCCTGGTTTCGGTCGTCCTGGCGAGCGCCGGCGTGCCGGTGATGAAGCACGGCAACCGCGGCATCACCTCCAAGTGCGGCAGCGCCGACTTGTTGGGCGCCCTGGGCGTCCGCATCGACGCCGAGCCCGCGCTCACACGGGCAGCCCTGGCCGCCACCGGCTTCGCCTTCTTTTTCGCGCCGGCCTACCATCCGGCCTTCCGCAATATCGCGCCGGTCCGCCGGATGCTGGCCGCGAAGGGCCAGCGCACCGTGTTCAATATCTTGGGGCCCCTGCTCAATCCGGGCCGGCCGGCGCACGTGCTGCTCGGGGTTTTCTCCGAGACCTGGGTCGCCCGATTGGCCGGAGCGCTCGATGCGCTCGGCATCGCCGCCGGGCTGGCGGTGCACGGTCGGATCGGCCCGGATCGCGGCATCGACGAATTCACGACGGCGACGGTCAACCGGGTGCGGGGCGCCGGCCGGCTGGGCAACGTGGACGCCGAGTGGGATCCCCGATTCTTCGGCCTGCCCCTCGCGCCGTTCGCCGACCTGCAGGGGGGGGACCTCGCCGCCAATCTGGCGATCACCGAGGCGATTCTGGACGGACGGGGGCCCGGGGGGCTCGTCGATACGATCGTCTGCAACGCGGCCATCGGCCTGTGGGTTTGCGGTCGCACCCCCGCGGTGGCGGCCGGGCTCGGCCCGGCGCGCGAACTGCTCCTGGGCGGGCCGGCCCGTCGCAAGCTCGACGCGATCCGCGAGTTCTACGGCCGGTCATGACTTCCCGACGTTATTTCGGCACGGACGGCGTGCGCGGAGCTTACGGCGGCCCCGTGATCAACGAGTCGTTCGCCGCGCGCCTGGGCGCCGCGGCGGCCGCTTGGCTGGGCGCCACCGCCGGAGGCGATCCCCCCGTGGTCCTCATCGGCCGGGATACCCGTTTTTCCGGAGCGGCGCTGGAGCGGGCGCTCGCCCGCGGTCTGGCGTCGCGCGGGGCGAGGCCGCGCTCGCTCGGGATCGTGCCGACGCCCGCGGTCGCCCGGGCCGTCCGCCACCAGGGCGCCGCCCTGGGCGTCGTCGTAACCGCCTCGCACAATCCGGCCGAGGACAATGGCATCAAGTTCTTTGCCGCCTCGGGCCGGAAGTTGACCGACGAGGACGAGGCCGCGATCGAGGCGCTCCTGCCGGCCGAAGGCGGAACGGACGGGGCCAGCCCGGGCTCGCTTTCCGAGCAGACCGATGCCGCCGAGGATTATCGGACGGCGGCGGGGGCGCTCTTGCCGGCCGGCGCGTTGCGTGGCTGGCCCATCGTGGTCGACACGGGCAACGGCGCGACCGTGGGCACGAGTCCGGCCGTCCTCGCCGGGCTGGGCGCGGAAGTGATGGGAATCGGCGACCGGCCGGATGGGCACAACATCAATGCCGGCGTCGGCAGCGAGCACCCCGAAGCGATGGTGGCGCGCGTCCGGGCCGCCGGCGCCCGTCTCGGCATCGCCCACGACGGCGACGGCGATCGCTGCGTCTTGTGCGACGAGCGCGGCGAGACCTTGGACGGCGACGAAATTCTCACGCTGCTCGCGACGCGGGCGCTGGCCGCCGACACCTTGGCGGAACGCACCCTGGTCGTGACCGTGCAAAGCAACCTGGGGGTGGACGCGGCGGTGGCCGCCGCGGGCGGACGGGTGGTGCGGACGGCGGTCGGCGATCGGTATGTCGTCGAGGGCATGGAACAAACCGGGGCCAATTTGGGCGGGGAATCCTCCGGGCACATCGTCTGCCGCGAAATCGCCCTCACGGGCGACGGGCTCGTGGCCGCCCTGCGGGTGATCGCCATCATGCGGGCGAGCGGCCAGCCGCTGTCCGTTCTGCGCCGGGTGCTGAAGAAGTTTCCCCAGGTTTCCTCGGCGGTCCCGGTGCGGGAGAAGCGTCCGCTGGCCGACCTGGCGAATCTGGCGGCGGCCGTCCGGAGGGTCGAAGCCGAGCTCGACGGCCGGGGCCGGGTCCTCGTGCGCTATTCGGGCACGGAACCGAAGCTGCGCCTCACCGTGGAAGGCCCCGATGCGGCGGCCGTGCGGGCCGGTCTTGTCGCGCTGGAAGCGGCCGCGCGCCGGGACCTGGGTTAATCTCCCTCCCCGCCGACTTTCCGCGGATCGGGTGCCGGTTACCCCTGGGGCGGTGACGGTGGTGGGTGTTGGATCGCCCGCGGCAACGGATAGGCGGACCGGCGCCCTCCGGTCCGGCGGCTCGCGCGCGCGAACCCGCGCTTGCCAACCCCGGCCCGCCTCGGCTGACTTCGGGCCAGCATTTCCTATGGACACTCCGTACTGCCGTTGGACCACCCCCGTCCGGCGGCTCTCCGCCGTGCTTATCCTCGTCGCGCCGCTGATCGTTCGCGGTGCGGCCCCCGTCCCGCCCGCCCCTGACTTGGCGGCGGCGATCGCCCTCTTCGACGCCAATCGCCTCGGCGAAGCCCGCCCCTTGTTTGAGGAGCGCCTGGCCATTGCTCCCGATGACCCGGAGGCCAATTATTATCGCGGCGAAATCGCCGCATCGGATGGGGATTGGCGGCAGGCGGTTGCCTGCGCGGAGCGCGCCGTTGCCCACGATCCGAAGAACGCACGGTACCAGAACGGCCTGGGTGATGCGTGCGGGGTGGCTGCGCAAAGCGCGGGCATGTTCGCCCGCCTGGGCTTTGCCCACCGCTGCCGGGCGGCCTACGAGCGGGCGGTGGCCCTGGACCCCCAGGACACGGGCTACCGGACCGATCTGATGACCTTTTACCAGCAGGCGCCCGCCTTCGCCGGCGGGGGCCTGGACAAGGCCTTCGGCCAGGCCCGCGAAATCAAGCGCCTGGATCCGGTGCGCGGCCACGAGGCGTTTGCCGCCTTGTACATCACCGAGAAGAAGTACGACCTGGCCTTTGGGGAACTCGAGCAGGCGCTGCGCCTGGATCCGAACGACTACCGGTCCCTTTATCAGATCGGACGCCTGTCGGCCCAAAGCGGCCAGAATCTGGACCGTGGCACCGCTGCGCTGTGCCGGTGCCTCGCCCTCAATCCCAGCATGCGGCCGGAGAATCCGCCGCGCTGGTTCGTCCTCTGGCGCCTGGGCAACATCTGCGAAAAACAAGGCGATCTGGCCGGCGCCCGGGCCCGCTACCGCGCCGCGCTGCAGGCCCATGCGGATTTCCCCCAGGTGCGCGACGCCCTGCGGCGCATCGGCGGCTGATGCGGGGCCGGGCGAATCCGGGCCGACTCGCGGACGGGCGGGCGGTCGAAAAAAGGCTGGCCTTCGGCGGTCACGCCGGCCTATTGCTGACTTGTGGCTGACAACATGTACCCCTTGCTTGGCGCCCGGCGGCCGGGTGGAGCCAAGCGCCAAGCTAGCGTCGGCGCCCAGTGGTTCTACTGGATCGCCGGCTTATCCGTCCTCAACTCGCTGCTCGCCTCCGCCCATGCCGGCATCCAGTTCATTTTCGGACTGGGAATAACCCGGCTGATCGACGAATTGCGCGCCGCTTGGCTGCCCGATTGGAGTTACCTTAACGTGGCGCTGAGCGTCGCTGTGGCCGGAGTCTTTGTTCTGATCGGCTGGATTGCCGGCAAGGGTTATCGCGCCGCCTACCTCGTGGGTCTGGCGTTGTACATCCTGGACGCGCTCATTTTCATCATTTTCCCTCGCCAAATCATGTGGTTGCCGCTGCTCGTGCACGCCTACCTGAGCTACCGCATCGTGCAAGGCTTCCTCGCGACCCGCGCTCTGCAGGCGGCCGCGTCCCCGGCTCCGCCGACCGCGTGACTCAGACCCGGAAGATCGCGCCCAGGCGTTTGCCCAGCAGAAGGGACATGCCGACGATGGTGACGCCCAGGAAGGCCATCGCCCAGACGCCGAGCGCGCTCGCGATGAACTTGCCGTCGCCCAACAGTTGGAAGAGCTCCATGATCGCTTTGGTGATCGGGTAATAGGCCTGTTTTTGGGCCAGGATGAGCGAATCGCTGACCTCGAGCATCGCGAAGGCAAAGGCCAGGAGGCCGCCGGCGATCAGGTTGGCCATGATGAGCGGCAGGGTG
>CAZWMF010000129.1:0-357 GCA_964634535.1 uncultured Opitutaceae bacterium
GGTGGAGGCGCTCCGCCATGAGTGAGCCCCTGTTGGAGGCGCACGGCGTGCGCAAGATTTACCGGAGCGGGGATCGTCCGATCGAGGTGCTGCGCGGCGTCGAACTCGCGGTGGCGGCGGGCGAGAGCCTGAGCATCCGCGGCGAATCGGGCTCGGGCAAATCGACGTTGCTCCATGTCCTGGCCGGACTCGATGCGCCCGATGCCGGGATGGTCGCCTGGGAGGGCACCCGGGATCTGGGCCCGCGCCGGCGCGGCCGATTCCTGGGCCTCGTATTCCAGGCCTTTTACCTGGTGCCGGAACTGGATGCCCGGGAAAACGTGTGGCTGGCGGCCCGCATCAATGGCCTCCTCGACG
>CAZWMF010000129.1:367-3363 GCA_964634535.1 uncultured Opitutaceae bacterium
GCGCCAGCGCGTTGCCCTGGCGCGGGCCTTGCTAAACCGGCCGCGCGTCATCCTGGCCGACGAACCGACCGGCAACCTCGACGAACGCACGGCCGACGAGGCGATCAACCTGCTGCTGGGGCTTTGCCGCGACACCGGCACGGCGCTCGTGCTGGTGACCCACAATCCGGCCTATGCCGCGCGGACCGGCCGGCAGCAGACGCTGCACGAGGGAATTTTACACTAACATGGGTGCCGTCCGAATACGCTGCGGTGTGGTGGGAGTGGGCTCGCTCGGCCAGCATCATGCCCGAATCTATGCCGGGCTGCCGGGCGCGGAACTCGTGGGCATCCACGAGGTCGACGACCGGCGGGCGGAGGAAATCTGCGCCCGCCACGCCTGCCGGCGCTTCGCCACCTTGGATGAGTTGGGCGCGGCCTGCGAGGCGGTGTCGGTGGTGGTGCCGACCGACCGCCACGCCGCGGTGGCGCTGCCCCTCCTGGAACGCGGCTGCCATCTGCTTATCGAAAAGCCGCTGTGCGCCTCGCTGGAAGATGCCGAGCGGGTCCTGGCGGCGGCGCAGCGGCGCGGCTGCTTCGTGCAGGTGGGCCATGTCGAGCATTTCAATCCGGTCATGACCTTCCTGGAAAAGGAGGCGAGCCGGCCGCAGTTCATCACGGCCGAGCGGCTCGCGCCATACCAGCTGCGGGGCACCGAGGTCGGGGTGGTCCTCGACCTGATGATTCACGACATCGGCATCGTGCTCGCGCTCGTGCGCTCGCCGATCGCCCGCATCGACAGCGTGGGCGTGCGCGTCCTGTCGAAGACCGAGGACATCGCCAACGCGCGGATCCAGTTTGAGAATGGCTGCGTGGCCAATTTGAACGCGAGCCGGATGAGCCTCAAGAAAGCGCGCGAGATTCGGGTGTTCCAGGACGACGCCTACCTGTCGCTCGATTTCATGAACCAGACCGGCCACCTGGTGCGCAAGAGCGACATCCTGGCCTATGGGCTCAAGATGAAGATCGGCCTGGTCAAGCCGGGCGATGTGAGCTCGGTGCCTGTCCACCAGATCCCGATCGAGAAGGGCGAGCCGCTCGCCCTGGAGCTTGCCCATTTTGTGGAAAGCGTGAGCCGGGCCAAGCAGCCGAAGGTGGGCGCCGCGCTCGGCAAGTCGGCCCTGGAGGTGGCGATCACGATCACCGACCAGATCCGGCGCGCGGGACGCTGACGATGGCACCGCGCGGTTTAGAGCCGGGCATCAATCTGCCGCCGGCGCGAGGCCGGGTCGACCTGCTGGTCGTGGCCGGCGAGCATTCGGGCGACGAACATGCCGCCCGCATGGTGGCGGGCTATCGCCGGCTGGCCCCGGAGGCCCGGGTGGCGGCGATCGGCGGACCGGCCCTGGCGGCGGCCGGAGCGCAGCTCTTGTTCGATCTCACGACTTCCTCGGTGGTCGGCCTTGCTGAGGTGGTGAAGAATCTGGGCTTCTTCCACGCTTTCCAGGAGGCGACATTGCGCTGGATCGGCGTGCACCAGCCGCGCGCGGTCTGCTTTGTCGACTATCCGGGCATGAACCTGCGACTGGCCGACGCGCTGCGCGGGCGCGGGCTCAGCCGCCAGGGCTGGGGCTCGATCAAGACGCTGTACTACATCAGTCCACAGATTTGGGCCTGGAAGGCCGGCCGGCGCTTCGCGATGGCCCGCAATCTGGACGCGATGGCGGTGATCTTCCCGTTTGAGACGGGCGCCTATGCCGATACCCACCTGCCGGTGGAGTTCGTCGGCCATCCTTTTGTGGCGCCGGACTTCATCCCGCCGCTGCGGTACGACCCGGCCGGGCCGGTGCTGCTCTTGCCCGGCAGCCGTCACCAGGCGGTGCGACGCATTTTCCCGGCAATCCTCGAGGGATTCCGCGCGTTGGGGGAGAACGCGGCGGTCGTGCTGTATCCGAGCGAACCGATCGCCGAGGAACTCCGGCGCATGTTGCCGCCTGGCGCCGCCCAGGTCGACTTGCAGCCGGTGGCCGCCGGGGTGGACGGGCCGCGGGGCGCGGCCGCCGTGCTCACGAGCAGCGGCACCATGTCGATGCAATGCGCGCTTGCGGGAATTCCCGGAGCGATCGCCTATCGCGCCAATCCACTCACCTACGCGCTCGGCCGATGGCTCGTGGGCGTGCCCTACATCGGCATCGCCAATATCTTGCTGGGCGAGGCGATGTACCCGGAATACCTCCAGGCCGCGGCGTCCCCGGTGGCCCTGGCCGCCGAATTGCGGGCGGCTCTGCACGATCCGATCCGACGCGAGCGCACCCGCGGTCAAGCCGAACGCCTGCGCCAGGCCCTGGCCGGACCGGCCCGCCAAACCGCGGCGGAGTGGCTGTATCGGCAGCTGGCCGATTGATATCCGCTAGCGCTACTCCGTTAGGTAAAGATTGAAGGCCGAGTCTCGAAGGAACGTCCGCATTTGCGGCCACGCTCTGAGATGAATGCAGGCGAGGTCCGGGGCGCCCCAAAGCGAACGGGCGCCGCCCGGCGTCAAGCGGCCGGGCTGGCCGGCGACGACGGGGCCGGGCCGTCGCGCCGCCGTTCCAGGTCGGCCCAAAGGGCGGCCGCCCGGTGTTCGAGCAGCGCGCGGCAGCGCGCGATCTCCGCCTGGCGCAGTCGCAGATTCTCGTCCGCAATTTTTGCGAGGTCGTCGAGATTGTAGAGGAACACGTTGTCGAGGCCGCCGGCCGCGGCCTCCACGTCGCGCGGCAGGGCCAAATCCAGAAGCAGAAGCGGCCGGGCCCGCCGCCGGCGCATCGCCCCGACGACCGCCGCCTGCGACAGCACCGTTTCCGGGGCGGCGGTGGCGCACACGAGGATGTCGAAATCCGCCAGGCGAGTTTCGCGATCGGCGAAGGGCAGCGCGACGGCGCCCAGGCCGGCGGCAAGTTCCCCGGCGTGGTCGGCGTTCCGGCTCGTCACGGTCAGGGCGCCGGCCCCGCGGCTCCGAAAAGCCCGCGCGGTCTTTT
>CAZWMF010000129.1:3373-9072 GCA_964634535.1 uncultured Opitutaceae bacterium
CCGGCGCCCACGAGCAGGATGCGGGTGGAGGCCAAGGGACCGAAAACATTTTGAGCCAGGTCGACCGCGACGTTGGCGACGCTGACGTGGCCCGCCGTGATCGCCGTCTGCGCCCGCACGTGCTTGGCTGCCTGGAAGGTCTTCTGAAAGATCCGGTGGAGGATTGGTCCGGCCGAATGGCGATCTTGCGCGGCCGCGTAGGCGTCTTTGACCTGACCGAGGATTTCGGTTTCGCCCAGCATTTGCGAATCCAGGCCGGCGGCGACCTCGAAGAGGTGCTGGACCGCGTCCCGACCATGGAGCTGGACGCGGATGCGATCGAACTCGGCCGGATCAAAGCGCTGTCGTGCGCAGAACGTGGCCGCGAGGTGCGCGATCGCCGCGGGCTCGGCCGCGACCCCGTAGAACTCGACGCGGTTGCAGGTGTTGAGGACGGCCAGTTCCGGCAGCGAGCCCGGGGCGGTCAGATCCGCCTGCAGGGCGCCGGCGCCCTCGGCGGTCAGCGCGAGCCGTTCGCGGGTCGCGATGGATGCGGCATGATGGTTGGCGCCGACGACAAAGAAGCCCGGGCCATGGGTCCCCTCCCGACTCATTGCCGGGCGACTTTGACCGGTTCCGGCGCCAGCGGACGCCGGCTGCGTTCCACCAGGTCGAGCGATATCAAGGCGGCGAGAAATAGGGCGACGCAGGTCCAGGCGAAGCGCCGGGCGAGCAATCGGCCGCGGAGCCGCAGGCCGAGGGTGACGGCGTAGGCGAGCCAGACCGCCGGGGTCACCAGGACCTTGGCGGCGCTCGCGCTGGCCGGGTGCTGCACCCAGTAGGTTCCGGCGATGGCGAGCGAAACCGCCAGCAAGGTGACGCCGAAGGCCAGCAGGCGGACCCCGATCTGGTCGAGATCCATCACCGAGGGCAGGAAGAAGAACCAACCGCCCAGCCGTTTCGAGCGCAAGGAATACAGCCGAAAGACAAAGAGCAGCGAGGTGAGAGCGAGCAGCGCAAACACGCCGTAGCTGAAGAGGGCCAGGGCCGCATGGAATTCGATCCAACCGTTGCCGCCGAAGATGTGCGAGCGATGGGCGGCGTCCCACTCGGGAATCGCGAAGGCGACCAGCGTGAAAATTGAACCGAGGCCGGCGGTGAGGTAGCCGAGCAGGCTCGATCGGAAGGTCACGCCGACGATCAAGTAGAGCGAGATGGCCGACCAGGAGGTGAATTGGATGATCTCAAAGGTGTTGCCGAGCGGGCAGCCCCCGACGGCCCGTCCGCGCACGGCCAGACCGGCGTTCTGCAGGACGTAACCCAGGCCGATGAGCACGTAGACGGGAATGCCGGAAGGCCGGCCGCCGCGGCGCAGCGACCACGTTCCGAGCAGAAAACCGGCGAGGTAGAACGCCCCGGCGGCGCCGAGCCATTGGCGGTCGGTCAATAAAGCGAGCATGAAGGGGCCAGCCTACGGCGGGCCGGCGGCGAGGCAAGTCCGCTGGAATACGGTCCGGGCGCGTTTCGAATTGAACCTACCGTCCCGGGGCAAGCTGCGCAATACCCAGACGGCCGGCAAAACTGATCAAATGTGATCATGGCAATGGGTAGGCCGCCGCGCCGTAGCCGTCAGGCGGAGGCGGGCAATTGATGAGGTTCGCCACGCCCCGGGACGGTAGGTTCAATCCGAAACGCGCCCAGACCTCCCGTGGGAGGTCAGCCAAAGACAATGGGGCAGGCTTGCCGCACCGAAGCCGCAAGGGCTTACCACGGCGAAGCCATTGCGCTTGGCGGGCGGAATCCTTTGGACGTAGGCTCCCGGGTCGTGGCGGGCGAGGATATCCGGCTATTGCGGTCGCGCGGGACGAAGCCGCGGCTGCAACGCTTGCAGTGTTATGGCGATTCGGCCAGCCAGAAGCGGCACTCGTCGGAGAAATCCCGGACCGCCCGGCTTTCGCCCGCCACCTCCCGACGCAGCGCGTCGAAGCGGTGGCGCCAGCCCGCGGCGGCGAGGTCGGCGAGCACTTCCGCGCGGTCGGGCAAGTGCATGTAGGTCCGGCCGGCGTCGTCCTCGAAATACCGGTCGCCAAACTCGAGCAGGCGCGGGTCTTGGTCGCCGCGGGCCCAGCGGGCCGCCTCGGCGCGCCAGAGGGCCTGTTCCATCCGCGACGCGTCGCGGTCGTGGGTCGTGAAGAGGAAGCGAACGCCGGGCCGGCCGACGGCGCGCAGGGCGGCGAGGGCGGTGCGCCGATGTTCCCGGCCGGGTATCTGCATCAGGCCATTGAATGCGAAGATGATTCCGGCGAAGCCCGGCGCCCCGGCGCGGATCCGGCCCCAGGGCTCCGCGGCCTCGAGTCGGGTGGCGTCGGCGCAGAGAAAACGCACGGTGGCGCCGCGCTCCTGCGCGAGCCCGCGGGCCTGCGCCAGGGGTTCTTCGGCAAAGTCGAACGCGGTGAGGTCGCGGTAGCCCTGGTGCCAGAGCCCGATGCTCACCCGGCCGGCGCCGCAGCCGGCCTCCAGCAGCGGGACGGTCCGGTCCGGAAAGAAGCGTTCGACGAGGACCCGCTCCGATTCCCACAAACCGAGAAAATGCGCCGCCCGGGCGTAGTGGACGACCGAGAGCGGGTCGTTGAAATCGCGGCGGACCGTGTCGGGTCGAATCTTGCTCATCGCCGGCGCCACGCGGCCACGGCCATGCCGTTGGACTCGAGACACTGGGGCCACAGCAGCACGGCGCCCGGGGCGCCCGCCGGCTGGCCGGGCACGGCCAGGGCGAGCGGCTCCAGGTCCGGATGTGCGGCCGTGAATGCGTTGATCACGCCGGCGGTTTCGGACCGGGTGAGCGTGCACACGGAATAGATCAGGCGGCCGCCGGGCTTGAGTTGGCCGGCCGCCGCCGCGAGGAGCTGCGCTTGCACCTGGGCCAGTTCGCGCACGTCGATCGGCGTCGTGGACCAGCGGGCATGGGGATTGCGCTGCCAGGTGCCGACGCCGCTGCACGGGGCGTCCACCAGGATGCCATCGAAGATCGGTCCGCGGGGGGCCCGGGCGGCGATGCGCAGATTGAAGAGCTTGGCGCGGGAGGCCCGCCGCCGCACGACGTCGAGCCGGCGAGCCGATCGGTCGGTGGCCCAAACGACGCCGCGATTGGCCATGAGGTCGGCCAGGTGCAGCGCCTTGCCCCCCTCGCCGGCGCACGCGTCCCACCAGGTCTCGCCGGGCTGCGGCGCGGCCACCCAGCTGACCCATTGGGAGGCCAGATCCTGGATTTCAAAGGCGCCGGTGCGGAATTCTTCCGTGAGAAAGAGATTGGTCGGACCGGCATAGCGCAGGGCGTCGGTCGCGCCGGGCGGGGGCGGTCCGCCGGAGGCCGTCGGCGGAGCGAAGGCCGTACACGCGCCCAGTCGGCCGGCCAGGGCCGCCCCGCTGCCCGGCCGGGCGCGCAGCCAAAGCACGGGCTCGCGCTGGAGCTGGCGCAGAAACTCGGCGGGCAGGTCCATTTCGTCTTTCAGCCACTCGGGCACGGCCCGGGCCGCGAGCGCCTCGGCTTTGACGCCGAGCGGATCGCGGTCGAAGCGGGCTTGCTGGTCGACCGCTTCGCCCACCTGCACGGGCAATGCCGCCTCTTGGTCGAGCCAACGCCACCAACGGAAATAGGCGAAGACGGCCCGGCTGATCGCGCGTTTCTCGCCCGGCCGCAGCCGGTCGTGGCGGCCGAGGTATTCGCGCAGCACGGCGTCGGCCGGCTGCCGCCGGCTGGCCGCCACCACATTGGCCGCATGGCTCAGCGTCGGGCCCATCGGCGTTCGTTCTTTAATTCGAGGGTTTTCGTTTCGAGCTGCACGCCGGCCACCGCGGGGTGCGCGCGCAGGGTTTGAAAGGCGGGCGCGGTCAATTTCCAGGCGAGCGCGGGGCTCGCCTCGGCCACGGGGCTGATCCGGTCGGGAAAGGCGAAGCCGAACTCGATGCGCGTGTCGCCCGGCTGAGCGGTGATCGTTTCCCGCAATTGCCGCAGGAAGGCCGGGGCCTCCGGGTGGTCCGGCGCGAGCAGCCAGGTGACCCGGCGAACGAGCGAGGTCACCGCCGGGGCCAGGGGATAGCATTCCTTCACGTTGATGCGCGCGCCGTCCTGGCCCTCGATGATGTTGCCGAGCACGATGACGGCGGCGTTTTCCACCAGGGTCGGTCCATACGTCGCGTAGGCGTCGGCGAACATGTTCAGGGCGACACTGGCCCCGTGGGTCGCCAGGGTGAAGGCCGCCCATGGCCGGTTGTCCTTCTTGGCGAGTTTTTTCACGATGCCGCCCGCGATGCCGCACAAACGGAATTCGGTGCGGCCGGGCTGGAGGGCCAGCTGGTCGGCTGGCAGGGTGTCGATCGCCGCGTCGAGGCCGGCGAATGCGTCCAAGGGATGGCCGGAGACATAGAAGCCCAACAGCTCCTTTTCGTAGGTCAGCCGGTCGGCCGGCGCAAAATCCACGGCGGGGGGCGGGGCGGCGGCGGCCGCGCCATCCGCACGGGGAGCGACGCCGCCCAGCATTTCGAGAAAGCTGTGCTGGCCGGCGGCCTGGTCGCGGGCGCGCGCGGCCACCGCGGCCATGGCGGCGTCGATGCCCTCGAAGAGTGCGCGGCGCGGCTGACCGCTGAAATCGAAGGCGCCGGTCTTCACCAGGTGCTCCAGGACGCGCTTGTTGACGGCGCGGCCGTCGACCCGTCGGACGAAATCCTCGAAATCGCCGAAGGGGCCGGTGCGTTCGCGCTCTTCGATGACCCGTCGGGCGGCCAGTTCGCCCACGCCTTTGATCCCCGCCAGGCCGAACCGGATGGCCGCCGTTTGGGGGCCGGTACGGCGGACGACCGGGGTAAAGGCTTCGCGCGACTCGTTGACGTCCGGCCCGAGCACGCGGATGCCCATCGCCTCGCATTCGGCGATGAAGTGCGCCGCCTTGTCGGCGTTGCCCAACTCGGAGCTCAGCATGGCCGCCATGAATTGAACCGGGTAGTTCGCCTTCAGAAACCCGGTCTGGTAGCTCAGAATCGCGTAGGCGGCCGAGTGGGACTTGTTGAAGCCGTATCCGGCGAATTTATTGAGAATATCGAAGATCGCGTTCGAGGTCTTCTCGTCGATCCGGTGCAACTGGGCGGCCCCGGCGACGAATTTGGCGCGCTCCTTCGCCATCGCCTCGGCATCTTTCTTGCCCATGGCCCGGCGCAGCATGTCGGCGCCGCCCAGCGTGTAGCCGGCGATCACCTTGGCCGCCTCCATGACCTGCTCCTGGTAGACCATCACGCCGTAGGTTTCGCGGCAGACCTCCTCGAGCAGCGGGTGGGGAAATTTCACGGTGGCCGGGTCCTTCTTGCCGCGGATGTAGTCGGGAATCCAGTCCATCGGCCCCGGCCGGTAGAGCGCGATCAAGGCGATGATTTCGTCGACCGTGCCGACCTGGAGCTGGCGGCACAGGTTCTGCATGCCGGGCGATTCCAGCTGGAAGACTCCCGTGGTGCGTCCGGAGTTGAGCAGGGCGAAGGTCGCCGGATCGTCCAGGGCGATCCGTTCGATGTCGAACGCCGGATCGGCCGTCCGGCGGATGTTGTCCACGGCGTCGGCGATCACGGTGAGCGTCTTCAGCCCGAGGAAGTCCATCTTCAGCAGGCCGAGCTTCGACACCGCGTTCATGTCGAACTGCACGGTGACGTCGCCCTCCTGCAGGGTGAGCGGG
>CAZWMF010000130.1:0-9063 GCA_964634535.1 uncultured Opitutaceae bacterium
GCTGGCCGGGGTGCTCGCCATCCTGCGCCAGGGTGGCAACAGTCTCGGCTGGGGTTTCCAGCTCCAGTCGCCGGGTTTTATCTACCTCCTGGCGGCCGTCATGCTGGCGTTCGCCTTGAATCTGAGCGGCGTTTTCGAATTCGGCCTGTCCGCGACCGGGATCGGCGGCAGCCTGCAGTCGCGGGGCGGCTACGTCGGTTCGTTTCTGACGGGGGTCCTGGCGACGATTGTGGCTACGCCCTGCAGCGCGCCTTTCCTGGCGCCGGCGCTCGGCGCGGCCCTGGCCCTCTCCTTCGCCAGCGCTTTCGCGGTCTTCACCGCCATCGCGATCGGGCTGTCGACGCCCTATCTCCTGCTTTCGATATTTCCGGCGGCGGTTCGCGTGCTGCCGCGGCCGGGCGCCTGGATGGAAACCTTTCGGCAGCTGATGGCCTTTCCCCTGTACGCTTCGGTCGCCTATCTGGCCTGGGTCCTGGCCGGCCAACTCCAGGAAAACGCGCTGATGAACGCGCTGTTTGGTCTGGTGCTGATCGCGCTCGCCGTCTGGATCTACGGCCGGTGTTCCGCCCCGGGTTCGTCCGTCTTCTCCGCCCGCTTCGGCATGATTGCGGGCGCCCTGGTGCTGGCCCTGGGCGCCTGGAACGGCTGGCCCGTTCCGCCGGCCCCCACCGACATCGTGTGGCAGAAATGGAGCCCGGAGACGGTGGCGCGCCTGCGCGGCGCCGGCCGCATCGTCTACGTCGACTTTACGGCGCGCTGGTGCGCCACCTGCCAGGCAAACAAGCGCGTCGTATTCCATTCGCCCGAGGTTCTGAAGGAGTTCCGCGCCAAGCACATTGCGACCTTGCGGGGCGACTGGACCAACCGCGACGCCCAGGTGACGGGCGAATTGGCCAAGTACCACCGCAGCGCGGTGCCGTTCAACGAAGTCTGGGTCCCCGGCCGACCGACCCCGATCGTATTGCCGGAAATACTCACGCCAGGCGTCGTGCTTCGGGCGGTGGGCGGCAGTTAGCCGCCATTCTTCGGCCGGCGCCCGCTACCCCGGAGGAATTTGCGGCCGATTGCGATCCGGTCGGGGCGGCACGCATAGCCGCTTCCCGCGATCAACTTGCACGAATTCGGGAAATCGGGCGGTTTCCCGAGAATCACCGGGTCAGCCTACTCAGGTAATCGGCGATTTCCTGGTGGCCGCTCGTCCGCGCGTAAAACTCCGCGGTGGCCTGGGAATACCCGCCGCTGTGGGCCGGATTGGCCCCGGCGCAGATGAGGATCTGCACGATGCGGAAGTGCCCGTTCTCCGCCGCGCAAATGAGCGGCGTATCGAAAACCGAATTGGCTTCGTGCGGATCGACGCAGGCCTTTGCCGCGAGCAATCGCTCGACGACCCGCAGACGACCCATGCGGGCGGCCAGCGTCAGCGCCGTGCGGCCCCAGCGGTCGCAGGCGTTCGGATCGACGCCCTCCATGATCAGACGCGTGACCATGTCGGCATCGCCATTGAATGCCATCGTCTGCAACAGCAACTCGAGGGGGTCTTCGAAGTCCGTGCTCACCGTGCCTCCAGCGGGGTAACGACCGAGATCCTGTGGGCCGCGGCCGGACCGGTCAAGGCGGCGCGAGCGAAATCGCGAATGCGGGAAAACTCTGAGGCCGACCGCCCGGATTTGGCTGGTAGCCAGCGCGGAGCGTTGAATTGGGGGCTGGCGGCGTCCGACCCGCCGGGATTTGCAATGGCGCCAGGCTAGCCTCAATTGGGCGAGGGGGGGATGCCCACAGTGGAGCCGGCCAACCCTTCGTGGGGCAGCGCGACCGTGTGGATGTCGGGGCCGACCGTGATGCGAATCCGCTTCAGTTTTTGGGTCGGGTCCGAGGCAAAGACAGCCGGGTGGACGCCTTCGAGGTGGACCAGGAGTAGGCAGGGTGCATCGACCGCGATGACGGTGCCGTCCGGCAGGGCCAGGCGGCCCGGGGCGCGGAAAGCCGCTTCCAGCCGCTGTTCGGCCGGGGCCAGGACCGCCTGGAGGTCCGATGAATTCGCCAGAACCTGAAACCACGGAGCCTGGATGAAGCGCTCGGTCCCCGCCCGGTCCGTCGCCGGCAGGAGGGCATAGGCGTAACCGCCCGCCGTCGGCCGTATGCCGTGGTCGATGCCCAGACTGAATACGTCCCGGCTCACGGGATCCGCCGAAACGCCTTCGTGGCGCAACCGGGTCCAGGCGCCTGTCTGCGGACCCGCCGACAGGACGGCCTCGGCTGGCTGGAGGAAAACATAACCCACGCCGTCGTGGAAGACCGCGGAAGTCGACCTCGGCAGGCCCAGTTGGCCGGCCGCGCGCCACTCGCTCCACCCGGCTGGACTCCGCACGGCGACCGGCCCACGCAGGAGACATTGGTTGAGCGAGGTGATCACCGGCTCCGGCTGGGCCGAGCGCACAGCGGCGCCGAGGCAGACGACGCCCTGGGTGAAACAGAACCAGGCCTTGCGGGCGTGCACGCCGTCCTTGGCGATGTCCAACGCGGCCGCTCCGATCACCCCGTCCGAGACGCCGCCGACGAAAGCCTCCGGATTGCGCTGGGCCGGGGCGTCGACGCCGTAGGGCAGGGGGCCGGCGGCCGCCCGCGCCGTGATCCCGGGCAGGCGGCGCCAGTCCCAGACGGGCTGGATATTTTCGTACTCGTCGCCGCGGACCAGGATGAAGGTGGCGCCGTCGCACAGGTGAAAACCGAGGAAGTTCTCCTGGTTGACCGAAGTCTCGGTGCGCAAGACCCGCGGCGAATACATCTTGACCGAGACGTACCAAGCGGGGGTCCGGTGAACCAGAAAGTCGGAGCGCCAGTAGTAACGATTGCCCACGAGCGAACCCCGGCCGGCGCCGCCGGCGATGCGTCCGATCAGGGCCCGCAATTGGCCGTCGAATACGGGATTCAGCCCGAGCAGGCGCCGGGCGTCGTCGGCCAGGGCATCGGCCTTCCGCGTCTGGCAATCGGGCAAATCGAGTTGGCGACCGCACGAGCTCAAATCCATGTGCCGGCCCCAGACGACCCAGTCCTGAAACTGGAGCGCAAACTGGTCGAGCCGGGCGGTCTTTTCCGGCGGAACCTGGAGAACGGTGCCGCGCACGAATTGGGCGTATCGGCCGCAGGTCTCGAGAAACGACAGCCCATAATTGCCGGCATTGAGCTGTGGGCCGTGCTGATGAAAGCTCCAGTCGGGTTGGATGCCCTCCCGAACCGACACGGCGATTCCGTCGGTGATTCGGTTCAGCATGTCGCGCATGAGCGCGGTGTCGTCGGTGAGGGCGCCCAGCGCAAACAGGTTCCCGGCCTCCCAGGCCAGGTTGGCGCCGGTCATGCCGTCGACATGGCTGCGGCGCAGCAGGCGGCAGGCGGCCCGGAAATCGGCCGGCGGCAGTTGATCGCGCAGGAGAAGGAGCGGGGGGACCAGGTGCTGCTGCATTCCGATCGTCTGCCACCACCAGTTCGTGCTTCGGGGGTCCGTGCGCAGCCAATAGTCGAGCCCGCGGATTGCGCCCCCGAGCGCCGCGCCATCGCGCGGGTCCTGCCGCCAGGCCTGCGCCAGCGCATAGACGCGGTCCAAGTGCTGGATCGGCGGCCAGAGGCTCGGTTCGCGATTGGCGTAAGGGATATCGGGCCAACTGCCGTCGGGCCGCTGGCTCGCGATCAACCGGTCGGCCGGGGTTTGCGCCCGTCGCAACTCGTCCGGGCGCACCCGGCCGGTCGAATCCAGCACTTCGGCGACCATGCGGGAGCGCACCAGGGCGCCCAGCGGGCCGGCGTCGGCCCGCCCGACGGCGGGCGCCACGACGGCCAGGGCAAAAACCCGCAGAGAACGCATCGGTCGCCTAATCCGAAGCCGGACCCCGGGGAAAGTGAAATTGAACATCGCGAAAAACCGTGCCGTGGACATCGAGCGCTTTGATGCGGCCCTCGAAATCGGCGTTGGTCCGGAGCCAGTCGGCCTGCGCCGTGAATTCCGCGGTGTCGCCCAGCGTTTCGCCGGTGGCCGGGTTGGCGACCGCCCGGAGGACGAGCGGGCCGATCCGCCCGTTGCCGGCGACGTCGACTTCCACGCTCGCGGCCGAAACGCGCACAAAGTCTTCCATGTCGTCGTCGAGCACGTAGGCCGTGAGCCGGCCGGCCACCGGATCGCGCACGAGTTCGAGGTGGTAGTCGTCGCCCAGGGCGATCGCGGTGCCGCCGTGGGGGGCGTGGTGCGCGGGCTGGTAGTAGGACGTCGCCGCTTCGCCCGGAGAGCGGCGGCAGGCGGCGCCGCTTGCCAGAATGGCGGCTGCGAGCAAGCCCGGGCCGATTCGGCGCCGCCTCATGATTCAGAACTCGCGGGTGAGCGTGGCGTAGAGCCCGCGCCGCGGGCCATAGTGGGGCGCAAACATGCCGATGCCGGAACCGTCGCGAAGTTCATAAGACTCGTCGAACACGTTGACCACATCCAGGCGGCCCGTCAATCGGCGCCGGCCGCGGGTGAACCATGGGAAAGCCCGAGATTGAGCGGGTGGTATTCCGGCACGTGATCGACGTTGGCGAAGCCGCTGCGCAAGCCGCTGCCATAGAGCCAATCGGCGAGGACGGTGGTGCCCGCCCAGGAGTAGGCGGCGCCGGTCGGGCCCGTCGCATAAAATGGGCGTGATTGCCCGTACCCGCGCCGTCGGCCAATTGGTGCTGACGGCGTTGTGCTGGAGCCTGGGCGGCGTGCTGATCAAGACGGTCGGGTGGCCGCCGATGGCGCTGGCCGCGGGCGTCGTCCTGACCGCGGTCACCCTGCGGGCGGCGCGGTCGATTCGCACCGGCCGGCCGGTGCTCGCGGCTGCAACTGGATGAGCACGTTGGCCGCCGTGATCAGGCCGCCGCCCCACAGCAGGTTCAAGGTGACCCGCTCGTTGGCGTAGTGGATGGCCGCCCAGACCGAGAATAGGGCCGGTAAAAAGAGTGAGAGGACCGAGCCGAAGAGCGGTTCCGCGCAGTAAACCAGACCGGCCTCGGTCGCCGTGATCTTCGGTTGCCAAATGTTCATGAGCGTGAACGAAAACAGCGTGCAGCCGACCGTGAGCAGGAGCGTGCAGCCGACCCAGGCCGGCGACAGCCACGGGGCGAGCATCGCCGACAGGCGCGGGGCGGTCGCCAAGCCCAAGGCGCCGAATCCCACCGCTTCCACGCCGAACATGACCAAGGTCATCGGCATGGGCCGATTGTCCGCATAAGCGGGATGCTCGAGCCAGAGAATCTGCACCATGAAGAACCCCGAAGCGAGGAGAGTCTCGGCCTCGCCGCGGCCGAAACGCCAGGCGGTCCAATCGAAGCGGCCCAGGATTGCGATGCCCGCCGTGACCAGGATGCAGCTGATCCAGATGCGGAAAGCTGGCAGGCGCCGCCGGCGCAGCGCCACCCAGATGGGGATCAGGATTGCGTAGAAATTGGTCAGGAACGCCGAGGTCGAGGCGGCGGTGAACCGCAGCCCGTCGTTCTGGAGCAGCATGCCCGCGGTGGCGAAACCACCGACGGCCAAGCCCTGGAACCACTCGGTCCGCCGGACGAGCGGCGTCGCGTCGGCCCGGCGGCGGCGGCCCATGAGCAGCCAGAGGGCGAGGATGGGGGCGGCGAGCAGAAATCGCGGCGCGGTGATTCCCGCCACCAGGAACGCCCCTCCGGCGCCGGGCACGAGACCGGGCTCCATGAGCGCGAGGGTCTTGATCAGCGGAAAACTGAGCCCCCACACCAGCGTGACCACCAGGAGCATGACGATCGCCCGTCGGCGTTCGGCCGGCGCCCCGGCGGGTTTCAAGCCGGGCTGGTCTCCAGCTTGAGGTCGCGCTGCAAGCCGCGATCCCGACTCGGCTTCCAGATGAACTGGTCGACGAAGTAGTGGTGAAGCGGGAAGCCGATGAAGACGGCGGCCATCAACGTGTCGGTGTAGACGCTGCCGAACAAATGGATGCGCGAGGTCAGGACCGGCGTGAAGCACTGGTTGGCTCCCTGGAAGACCTGAATGCCGCAGCCGAATGTCCGGACCAGGACCCCGAAGGCGATGGCCGAGGCGGCGAAGGTGAAGACGTTTTTCGAGAGGACCGCCGCGAGGCCATGGGCCTTGGCGTCGGGATTGTTGCGGAAGCGGTTCTGCTGATGGCAATACACGATCACGTGGTATTGGATGTCGTGGTAGATCGTGATGAAGGCGCTGAAGGTGATCAGCGGGGCGGTCAGCACCGCCTGCGAAAAGCACACCACGATATGCAGGGGCAGGACCGCCGTGAAGAGCAGCACCTTCGGCACGTTCAGCGGTTCGCCGCGGCGGACGCGGGCCCATTCCCGGGCGACAAAGCTCAGGATCAGGTACGCGAGCAGCAGGGCGGCCAGCCACGACACGGCCGACTCCCAGGACGGACCGGCCGGCACCTGGGCCGGCAAACCGAAGGCCTGGCGGCTCTCGGGATGGCGGATCGCAAACACGACGAAGGGGAGCATGAGGCCCACGTGCATGAGCCAGCCGTCCTTCTTCGCGTCGGCCGAGCTCCGCTCGCCGTTCTTGACCTGATAGAGACGCATGAACCCATAGTGCTGGCGGACCACGTGCCAGTAGGCCCAGATGCTGAAACCGAGGTAAAACACCGTGAAGGGGAGCATATAGTTGACGGTGCCCGCCCGAAACAGCGCGTAGCAAATCAGGAGCGTCAACGGGCCCGATAGAAGCCAAAGAAGGCTGCCCAGAAGCAGGCGGTGGCGCACGCGGAACTCCTCCCGGTCGAGATAGGTGCGCAGATACGTGCCGAAAAAGTGCGGGGTATCCAGGAGCATGATAAACAGCATGTAGATCAGCCGCATGTCCCAGTGCAGCGCCGCGTGCATGACGAAGACCGCGTAGCCGGCCAAGGCCCCGCCGATGAAGGCGGCCAGATCGACCCGTTTACCCACAATCCAGTTTGCGCTCGTGTTTACCATGGCTGCTCGCGCCCACCTTTACCGTCGGCCCCGCGGGATTTCAAGTCTAGCCGGAGAATTCGGAGGCCGGTCGCTAGCGTTGTTCAAGCTACGCTGGAGCATAGATTTAAGTCTCGGCGTCGACCAGCACGACCGAGACGTTGTCATAGCCGCCGTGGCGCAATGCCCGGGCCACGAGCTGGCGCAGAATCGATTCCGGCGGCTCGCCCAGCCGGATGATCGCCCCGATCTCGTCGTCGGCCACGCAGTGGGTCAGTCCGTCGGTGCAGAACAGGTAGCGCGCGGCCGGCTGCACCACGAGTTCGGCGATGTCGACCTGCGTGATCACGGGATGGCCCAGGCAGCGACTCAGGGCGTGGCCCGCAAGATGGTCCTGGGTAAGCTGGCGCAGAACGCCGTCGGCCTGGACGTAGCAGCGCGAGTCGCCGATATGGGCGAGGATGAACCGCGCGCCGCGAAAGGCACCCAGGGTCAACGTGGTGGCGATCCCCGTCGTTGGGCTGATGGCCCGGCCCACGTCCGCCACGGCCCGGCCCGCCTCTTCGATGACCTGGCGGATGGCCGCCGCGTCGGTGGCGCGCCCCTCGCGGAAGCCCCGCAGCACCCAGTCGTGCGCGGTCTGGGAGGCTTCGGCGCCGCCCGGCAAGCCGCCCACGCCGTCGGCCACGCCGAAAACGCCCAGGCGCTCGTCGATCAGGCAGCGATCCTCGTTGCGCACCCGCACCCGACCGATGTCGGAAAGGGCGGCGGCGCGCAGGTGCATGCCCCCACGCTAGAGAAAGTTCCGTCGGCGGCAATCACCAGTTCAAGCTGAAGAGCGGCACGCGGACGCGGGGAACCAGGAGATTGAAGACCGGCATCCGAAATGGATGGAATTCGTTGATTTCGTCCGCCACCGAACCGGCCGTTTCAGTCGCCGGAACCGGGGCGTCCGCGTCGGACGCGGCCGACACAGCCTTCGGCGCGAGGCCCTCCGGCAGGAAGCGCAACTCCACGTCCGGGCTCAACGCCACGACGGCCCAGGGATGGCGGGTCGCGCGTGGCCGGACGACGATCACGCCTTGGAGTTCGCGGAACTGGCGGTCGGTCAAGGTTTGTGCCGCCGCGTCGAAGGCGACGACGGCGGCCGATGCGCGGGGGAAGGCCGGCGGGGCGGCAATGACGTCGAGCGATTCTTGCGTCACTGTCCCGGCGGCCGCAGCCGCCGGCGGGCCGCTCACCAATGCCGCCAAGGCCAGCAGGCTAATCCCCGCCGCGAACCGGGCGGGTTTGATATTCATGCACCAAGCTTAGACGCTTTTCTCGGCGAGAAGTTTCACGAGGACTTTGGCGTTGCGGCCGCTGTCGTCGTACGTCTTGAGCCGGGACTCGGGCAGAATCTCCTTGGTCGCCTCCTCAAAATGGCACACGTTCGTAAAGAAGCCGAAGCTCTGGGTCGACAGGGCGATAACCTCGGTGGCCCCGCGTTCCTTGGCCTGGAGACAGGCGTACTCCACCATTTTTTGTCCGATGCCCCGGCCGTGGTAGAACGGCATCACATACAGCGAGCCCAACTCGGCCCGGTGCGGCAGATCCGGGTAAAAGATGAGGGTGACGCAGGCGATGATGTTCTCGTCGACCTCGAAGACGTAGAATTGGTCGATGTTCTTTTCGATGGCCTGCTGGGTGCGATGCAGCAATTCCTCGCGGCGGACGGCGTTGCGCGTCAGATTGTAAATCAAGCGCACGTCGCGTTTGGTCGCCTTGCGGATCTGCTGGTACTCGTTGCCGTAGACCAGGGTGCCTTCCCCCTCGTTCGAGAAGATCTCGTTCAACAGGCCGTCGAATACCCGGCCGTCGACGATATGCACCCGCGGGATGCCATTTTCGATGGCCTTGATGGCATACTGGGCCTTGCTGCGGCTGGCGTCGCCGAGGGCGGCGGGGTTGCTCTGAATCAGGTTGCGCAGGGCATCCACGGCAATTTCCCGCTGGACCTCGCCGTCGATTTCCAAACCGGCCAGCGGGGTGAGAAAGATGACCTTGGTGGCGTGCAGGGCTTCCGCAAGTTCGGCCGCCAGCAAGTCGGAATTGACCCGCAGCGAACGG
>CAZWMF010000131.1:0-9006 GCA_964634535.1 uncultured Opitutaceae bacterium
CGCTGGCGTATCAAGGAGTATTTGTTTGTGGCCGACCGCTGTGTGGCCCAGGTGCTCGAGCGTCTGTCGGCCTGACCGTTCGGCGCGGTGAAAAGCCTGCCCCCGATCCGTCTTCGTAGGAATCCGATCCCCCGATGATCGGCCGGGCCCGAGTCGAATCCCGGATGTAAGGAATTGCGGGTTCCGGCAACTAATCCTTGTGATGAACCCGAACCCGGAACACGCGAGGCGGTTTGAGGGTTGGCTGGAGGCCCACCGCGGCATCCTGGTCAAGATCCTCCGCTCCTTCGCGCGCACTCCGGCCGACGCCGCGGATCTGCAGCAGGAGATGCTGCTGCAACTGTGGATTTCCGTCCCGGCGTATGCCCACCAAGCCAAGGCCTCCACCTGGGTGTACCGGGTTTGCCTGAACACCGCCCTGATGTGGCGCCGGGGAACGGGGCGGCGCGAACGTCGGCAGGATGACAGCGTCGACCTGGGCGAGATGCCGACCGCGGCCGCGAGTCCGGCGGAGAACGTGGCCCGGGACGACCTGTTGGAGCAGCTTTACGCGGCGATTTTGGCCATGCCGGAATTCGACCGGGCGTTGGTTTTGCTCCTCCTGGACGGGCTGGCCTACCGGGAGATCGCCGATGTGACCGGCCTGACGGAAAATCACGTCGGCGTGGCGCTGACCCGGGCGCGAAAACGCCTGACGACATTGATGAAAGGATTGACCCATGAACTGGAGTGAACTGACGGCAAAGTGGAATCAGCAGTCGGCCCCGGCCTTCAGCCGAGCCGAATTGACCGCCCTCGAAACGTCCTTCGAATCCGAGCGCCGCCGGTTGGCTTCGCGGCTCTTCTGGCGCGACATTCGCGAGGCCGGCGCCAGCGGGTTGGCCTCCGGATTCCTGATCGTAGTTGCGGTCCGGTGGGGCCGGGCCGCCTGGCCCATCGCGGCCGCCGCCGCCGTCGGCCTGGGTGTCGCCGCGTTCTTCGTGCGCGAACGCCTGCGGGTCGGTCGCGCGCGCCGCGGACCCGGCGCCCCGCTCCTCGCCAAGCTCGAGGCCGACCTCGCCGAATTGCGCCATCAGCGCCGCTTGCTGACCCACGTCGGCCGGTGGCTGCTCGGGCCGATCGTCACGTCCTGGGCCGTCGTCGTCGTCGCCGCGGTGATCATCGCTCCGGGCCACGGTTCCAATCATCCGCTCTTTCTCGGTGGTTATGTCGCGGTTTCGTTCCTCGTCTTCTGGGGTGTCTGGATCGTCAATCGCCAGGCGGTGAAGCGCAGCATCGATCCGCGGATCGCCGAATTGGAAGCGCTCAAACGCGATATTGAAACCGTGGAAGAATGAGCGTTTTCGCCATACCCAGGATTGGGATCGGCGCCAATATCCGCTTAGCCCGAGCTAACCAACCCGAGCGGAAGCTCGGGCCCCCCCTCTCATGAACAAAGCCAAAGGAATGAACCTCGGAACGTGGATCGCCCTGGGTGCAGGCGTGGGAGCCGCTCTTGGAGTGGCCATAAACAACCTCGCCATCGGGATGGGCGTTGGGGTCGCCCTCGGAGCCGCCTTGGGCGCGGCCCGCACGCGGCAAAAATAGGATTCGCGGGCCGAGCTTACGCGGCCCGGCAATTGCGCAGCTTGCAATCGACCCGAAGGATGTGATTGCGGACCCAGCTGGCGGTCTCGCGGTAGACCTCGAGGACGAGCGAGGTCGACGGGCCGTTCTGCAGCTTGGTCACCCAGCCATCGAGCTTGGCCTCAAAGGCGCGGTGCGCGCTGCAGTTTTCGGCGTGGGCGGGGCAACCGACGCGCTGCATGTGGGCCTCTTCCCGTGAAAAGTGCTCGCGCGTGTAGGTGTTCAGAAAGCCGATGATCTGTTCGACCTGTTCGCGGCCGGCGCCCTGGGCGAGGGCCGCTTCCAGATCGTTCTCGCGATCAGCTGTTGGTGGTCCTGGTCGACGATGGCGTGACCGGTGTTCAAGTTTTCGGTCCAAGTAATCACACGTGGTAAATCGGGCCTTCCGGAACACCCTTTAGGGAAAACCCTTGCGGGGATCGGTCGGCGGGCCGCCCGGCATTTCCGAAGGGTCGATTCAGACCGTCGGTTTGCCATGGCTTGCGTGGGGTTTCCGCAACGAATCAAGAAAACTGATGATATCCGTAAGCCCGGCTTATGATTGCGATGCCATTCGCCGGAGTCGCGCCATTGCGCCCCTGGCGCACTCACCGGTTTCACCCGTGAGGCCCATCGGCGGGCGAGGGGCGGCGGGGCGCGGCGCTCTTCAGGTCGGCGGGGCTCCTTGCGACGCCGGGATCGTCTTATCCAGGCACTTGCGCACGGCCGACGCCAGCGTCGCCACCCCATAGGGTTTCGGCAGAAAGTCGGCTCCCAGACGGGCCAATTCGGAGACTTCCAAGATCTTGTCACTATATCCGCTGGAGATGATTCCCTTCAGACTGCGTTTGCTTTGCTTCAGCTGTTTGAACAAATCCACGCCGTTCATCCCGCCCGGCATTTTCATGTCGGTGAACAAGATATCGATTGCGGCGGCTTGGTCCGCCCACACCCGGATCGCTTCCTGGCAATTTTCTGCGGCGAGGACGCGGTACCCGCAGCGGCGCAAGCCCCGGGCGACCGTATCGCGAATCCCCGGTTCATCGTCAACCAGGAGCACGGTCTCCGGCCCCTTGAGGATCTCCGGCGGGAGGACGGGCTCGGCCGCCACCGCGGGCGTCGTCGGCAATGCCGGGAGATAGATCCGAAAGGCGCTGCCTTGGCCCAACTGGCTCGTCACCTTGACCCAGCCGCGATGCTGCTTCGTGATTCCATAGACGGTCGACAGCCCCAGTCCCGTGCCTTGGCCCACGCCTTTGGTGGTGAAGAACGGCTCAAAGAGATGTTCCAAGGTCGCCGGATCCATGCCACACCCGCTATCGATCACGGATACGCACACGAAGGAGCCGGCGGGGGCGTCGGCGTGTTCTGAGGTGAGCTCAGCGTTTTGCTCCACGTGTCGGGCGTCGATCGTGATTTGCCCGCCCAACGGGGCCATGGCATCCTGCGCGTTCAAGCAAAGGTTGGTGACGACCTGCTTGATCATGATCGCGTCCGCCTCGATCCAGAGGGGAACCGGGCCGGCCTGGAATTCCAGCCGGGTATCCTTGCTCAATAACCGCCGCAGCATGGCGACCAGATCGGTCAGCACGGCATTTAGGTCCAGGGCCTTGAGTTGGATGAATTGTTTGCGGCTGAACAGGAGCAACTGCCGGGTCAAACTGGCGGCCTGCTTGGCCTCGGTCTCCAGCCGCTGGATCGTGCCGCGGGTGTCTGCCGATAGGTCGGGGTCCTCGAGCAACAGACTCAACTGCAGCAGCGTCGACGTCAGGATGTTATTGTAGTCGTGGGCCACGCCGCCGGCCAATTGTCCGATCGCCTCCATCTTCTGCGCCTGGCGCAGTTTCGCTTCGAGCAGCTTCCGCGCGGTGATGTCGCGGATGTTGCATTGGATGACTCGGTGGGAGCCTTCGACATACAGATTGCTGACGAACTCGACGTCGTGGCGCCCGCCATCGCGCGATTCCAGCGGCAGGTCCTCATAGCGGATATATCCCTCCCGTTGCAGTTTCTCGAAGGCGGCGCCGGCCAATTCGCGATCGCGGAAAAAGCCGATCTCCCAAAGCTGCTTGCCGAGGAGCTGTTCCAGCGTGTAGCCGAGCAGGTTCAGCACAAAGGGGTTGGCCGCGCTGATCTTCCCGGAGTCGGCGTCGAGAATGAGGATTCCGTCCTGGGCCGCTTCAAAGAGTCGCCGATAACGCACCTCCGAAGTCCGCAACTCCTGGAGCAACGTTTCAATGTCCTGGATGACGGATTTCAAGGATTCTCTCCGATCGGCCTAGGGGCAATGGTGGTACATGCGTCACCAGAATAGGATGAATTGGCCCGGTGGGGAATGGGGTGTTTACCCTCTGACGGGCGGTTCCGTTTACTTGATCGGCGGGTATCCCCGTCCGTCGATCGCCGCTTCGATCCCGGTCCGCGCGGGCGCCGTTGGTTGGGCGAGCCGGTTTTCGTTATCATTACCCTAGAGAAAGTTGGCCGGTCGCCTACCCCTAAGCGACCGGCCATTTGCTTTCACGTTGTGTGCGGGGCCACCGCTGTGCGGTACGCCCCGATCAACCTTAAGCATGCGGCGCGCCAACTTGGTGGACTAAAAATACGGAAGGCCGCCGGAGGTGCCGCGGGTCGAAATCCGCTCGGAGGCTCCGGGGGTATCGCTCAGGCCGGCCGGGCCATCCGGTGCGCCGGGCCGCAGTGCTTCCGCGATGAGACCCGACCCCTTGGCCACCCACAACCGGACGGGGCGCGGCGGTCGATGCTCCGCCGGACGAGTGATTGCCGGATCCGGCCCGGGCGAGCCATCGCGCAGGTGACGTCGCGGTGCGCTTGTGCTAGGGTGGGCGCGAAACGAGAGTCCGATGGGCGATTTTCGCGCATTGGCTTTCGGCGACCCGCCCACTCACCTTCTAGATCCTCGCCACGCCCATGACCAAACCCGTCTGCTATTCCACCAAAGCCTTCGCCACGCCGAGCGCCACTTCTCCGCTCGCCGCCGCCGTAATCGAGCGGCGGGTCCCGACGGCGACCGATGTCCAAATCCAGATCCTCTATTGCGGAGTCTGTCACTCCGACCTGCACTTCGCGCGCGACGAGTGGCACTTCACGCAATACCCCGCCGTGCCCGGTCACGAAATCGTGGGTCGCGTCACGGCGGTCGGCGGGGGCGTGACCAAGTTCAAGGTCGGCGACACCGTCGGCGTGGGCTGCCTCGTCGATTCCTGCCGCACCTGTCCGAATTGCCGGACGGGTCTGGAGCAATTCTGTGACAACGGCATGGTCATGACCTACGGCAGCATCGACGCGCATCTCGGCACGCCGACGCTCGGCGGCTATTCGCAAAGCATCGTCGTGACGGAGGACTTCGTCTTGCGCATGCCCGCCCACCTCAATCTCGCGGCGGCCGCGCCGCTGCTCTGCGCCGGCATCACGACCTATTCGCCCCTGCGCCACTGGAAGGTCGGCCCCGGCCAGAAGGTCGGCATCGTCGGCCTGGGCGGACTCGGCCACATGGCGGTCAAATTCGCCAAGGCCTTCGGCGCCCACGTCGTGCTGTTCACCACGTCGCCCGGCAAGGCGGCCGATGGCCAGCGCCTGGGCGCCCACGAGGTGGTGATATCGACCGATGAAGCCCGGATGAAAGCGCAGGCCGGCCGTTTCGATTTCATCCTGGACGCGGTGTCCGCGGCCCATGATATCAGCGCTTATCTCGGTTTGCTCAAGCGCGACGGCAACTTGGTGCTGGTGGGCGCCCCCGAAAAGCCGCTGCCCCTGGCGGCATTCCCGCTGATCTTCCGCCGCCGCTCCGTCTCGGGCTCGTTGATCGGCGGATTGCCCGAGACGCAGGAGATGCTGGATTTCTGCGGCCAGCACAACATCACGAGCGACGTCGAGATCATCCGCATGGACGAGATCAACACGGCCTACGAGCGCATGCTCAGGAGCGACGTGAAATACCGCTTCGTGATCGATATGGCGTCGTTGAATTGAGGAGAAGCCGGCCGCCGCCGCGGGCATTCCAGACACCTGGGCAGTGGCGACACCGTCGGACTCGACCGGTCCGACTTGGCCGGGATCGCTTCGCCGAACGAATCGCGGTCGCCGCAGCCAGAGTGGCCCGCAGGTGACACCGTTACCCTTGACATCCCCACGCTCGGTGACACTGTGTCACTATGCGTTCCACCATAACGATCAAGGAACTCCACGCGACGACTGGTGAGCACGTTCGGCGGGCGGGCAAGTCACGCTCGCCCCTCATCATAACCGATCGCGGAGAACCCGTTGCCGTCCTCGCCAACCCATCGCTTCTGAAACCCCGCCGCCGCAAGCGCGTTCTGCTTCCGGAATTTGCCGCCCTTATGGCTCGGCAACCGGGCAATGACGTGCTCGCCGACCTCGACGCGGTTCGGGGCGACCGATGATCTTCCTCGACACATCGGCATTTGCCAAACTCTACGTCCCCGAGGCCGAATCCGCCGTCTTGCGCAAACTGGTCGAGGCCGAAGACGAGGTCTGCGCTTCGGAACTCGTGCGGGTCGAGCTCATGAGCGTCTTTCATCGCCGTTGGCGTGAGGCCAAATGGTCCCAGGCGGATTTCCTTGCCGCCGTTCGCCAATTCTCGGCGGACGACCTGGGCGGCTTCTGGAGCTGGATACCCCTTAACCGTGCTATCGTGGAGGCCGCCGCCCAGACCTACACCACATTGCCGGCCGACGCGTTCCTTCGCTCCTCGGACTGCCTCCATCTGGTCACGGCCATCCAACAGAATTTCGTGGAAGTCCACACCTACGATGCGCACCAAACCGCCGCGGCGGCGGCGCTCGGCCTCAAGCCGATCGCGCTTCGTGCATCTCGGTAATGCAGCCTATGATCCTTGCTGGAAAATGCCGCGAAATCACTGCAACGCCGGCGATTGCCTCAGTTGGCGAATGCGACCGAAGGCCGGTGCATAGACCGCCGGAGCTGGCACCATTATTTTCGCTCCGCCGAAGCCCGATTTCTTGCAGCTAAGTTGCGCCGGCTTCGCGCAGGGCGGCACATGCGCGGAAGTAAATGTGGGTGCACGGCGTTTGCTCGGGCGGTTCCCACTTTCCTGTCAAAAGCTACCCTGAAAGCCGTGAAGTAAATGTGGGTGCGTTGCCCGGAGCGGAAGCAATCTTGGGTACTTTGCGAGGGTGCTCACAGCCGTCTACGGTACAATGAGTTACATATGATGACGGACGCGGCCCGGACGTGGGCGCCCTAAGCACCGCGCGGTGCTCCGGTTTTTTTGCGGGTTTGATTCCTCTCAGCAATATCGATTGATAAGATATCATTTTGAGATGCTAATTGACTTAAAAACGGAGTTTGTCACCTATTACTGCATGCTTATTTCACCAACAACTTTGGCCTCCGGTGTGGCCCGCGCCTGCAAGGCCAAGCGCCAGGCACTCGCACTGCGCCAGTCGGATTTGGCGGCGCGAAGCCACGTCGCGGAGACGACCATCGTTCGGTTCGAGCGCACAGGCTCGATCAGCCTGCGAGCGGCCGCCCGCATCCTTGTGGCCTTGAACCTCGCGGCACCCATCCTCGATGCTCTCACATCCGCGTCCCTCCCGCCGCCGGCCCGAACCGGTGATGAATTCCTGCGCGGTGCGAAGGTCAGGCAGCGAATCCGCGTATCTCACAGGAAGCAAAACCAGTGGGGCTGAATCATGGCCGCACCGATTGACCAACTCGACCTTTGGCTCGGCGACCGGCTCATCGGCCGTTTGCTTTACCGCCATTCCGACGAGACCTATGGCGTCGAGCTTTCGTCCGACTTCCTCCAAAGTGGCCACGAGATCGCGCCCCTAGTTGCGCCTCATCTCGACGCCTTCCGCTCCGGCGTCGTCGAATGCCGTGAGCGACCAGACCCCACCAGTCCGTTTCCCGGGGGTCTGCCCGGACTCATAGCGGATTCGCTGCCGGACGATTGGGGCCGCCAGATCGCCGCAATCGAAGAACCGCAGGGGGCCAAATCCATCATGGAACTCCTCGCCCGGGTTGGCGCGGACGGCCTCGGTGCAATCTCGTACAGGATTCCGGGCGCTGAATCGAAGAGGCCTGAGCTTGCCGAGGAGTCGCTTTCCAAGGTCGCCGCCGCCGCTGAAGAAATCGCCGCCAAACGATTCCATCGCCGCCGGGTCGGCCGACCGTTGACCCCCTCACTCTTGACCGGCGGCACCCTCGGCGGGATGTTCCCGAAGAGCGCGATCCACCTCCCGCTTCGCATGCGCGAGGGCGGAGTTCTTTCTTCGCCCAAGATCCGCAGCGGAGGTCCGGTACCGGAGGGGGCCCTTCCCGCAATCGTCAAGTTCTCGCCCGTGCCCGATGACGAGGCGGCCGGCTCCGTCGAATATGCCTTTTACGAAATGGCGAAAGCGGCCGGCTTGCGCCTTCCCGCCGCCTGCCTCCTCGATGATGGTGCCGGTGGCCGCCACTTCGCGGTCGAACGGTTCGACCGGCTGCTGAACCAGGGAGGCCTGGTCCGCCGCCTGCACGTTCAGACCCTCTGCGGCCTCCTGCACCGGCGTGCAGTCGGCGAAATCACGTATCGGGATCTCATGGACGTGGCAGCCACACTTGGGGGCGCTCCCGAGGCGGTCGAAGCCTACCGTCGCATCGTCTTCAATCTCCTCGCCACCAATCGCGACGACCACGGCCGCAACCATGCTTTCCTCTATGACCCGGAATCCCGGCGATGGAGCCTCGCACCCGCTTACGACCTCAACCCAAGCCTCGTCGAAACGCTCGATGCCCTGCGCTGGGGGAGCGGCACCGGCCTGCCTGCCAAGTTCAGGGAGGTCTTGGCGTTCGCGACAGACGCCGGCATTCCGAGGGAAACGGCCGTCCGCGTATTTCGTGAGGTTGCTTCGGCCACGCTGCGTTGGCCTGAGTTCGCACAGGCAGCGTCCGTCCCCGAACACATCGCCAAGACCTGGGGTGACGGTATCCTAAGTACAACCAAGCAAGGCGGGCCCCTCCGCGCCGATTTCGATTTGTTCGAGTCGAAGGGTTTGCCTGGAATCGCTGGTCCTGTCGCTCCCGCCCGCGCCCGCCCCAAAGTTGCGATCCAGAAGGCATCACTTGCCGACCCTGATCCGCTTCTAGAGGGCAGAAAACACAGTCAACCCTTGCCGCGCCGTGAGCGCCCTCTTAGATTGAGTTGAACTCCTTGGACCAGGCGCTCTTCGTCTTTTTCGAGTGAACCCGGCGAGCCGACCAAAGCACGCTGCTGACCAGTGTGCCAATTTTTTGGGTAGAGCACTACGAAGCAGCTTCTCAGCTACGAACCCCCAAGATCGCAGAGAAAGATCGCTTACGTATAACTGAATACCCCAGCGCCTTGCCCACCTCGTGGCGCTTGTCCTTGGTCAGCCT
>CAZWMF010000132.1:0-8921 GCA_964634535.1 uncultured Opitutaceae bacterium
TTCCTGGGAGGCCAACTGGAACAAGAGCGAAACCCTCTGCGGCCCCTCCCCCGCTACGATCCGGTGCCGATGCACCCGGAGGTATTCCCTTTGGCAGAGATTCCGGTCGAGCAACTGCCCCGCTTCGCGATCGTCACCCCGTCCTACCAGCAGGGCACCTATCTCGAAGCCGCCCTGCGAAGCGTCCTCGATCAGGATGGGGTCCGGGTGCAGTATTGCGTCGAGGACGGCGGTTCGACCGACGGCAGCCAAGCGGTGCTGGAGCGTTACAGCTCCCGCCTCAGTCATTGGACGTCTGAACCCGACGCAGGCCAAGCCGACGCACTGCGGCGGGGATTCGCCCGAATTGCCGGGGGCCCCGACGACATCATGGCCTTCCTCAATTCCGACGATTGCTTCATGCCGGGCACGCTGCGCTTCGTCGCCGAGTTCTTCGCCCGGCATCCCCGGGTGGACGTGGTGTTCGGCCACCGGGTCATGATCGACGAAGCCGGTCTGGAGGTGGGGCGCTGGTTCACGCCCCGCCGGGCGGCGGCCCGAGACGACCTGGCGTGGTTCGATTTTGTGCCGCAGGAGACCTTGTTTTGGCGGAGACGAATTTGGGATAAGGTCGGCGGCATCGACCCCCAGTTTCAGTTCGCCCTGGATTGGGATCTCCTGCTCCGCTTTTCCGCCGCCGGGGCCCGTTTCGCCCGCCTGCCCTGGTTTCTCGGGCTTTTCCGCCTGCATGCCCGCCAGAAGAGTCAGGCGCAAATCTTTGAGTTGGGCGTTCCCGAGATGGACGGCCTGCGACGGAGGTCCCTGGGCCGGGCGCCGGCGGAGCGTGAAATCGCCGGACACATGCTCCAAGCCCAAGTAGAGAGCGCTCGCCTGCGCGCTTGGTTTGAGCAAGGCTGGCGGAGATAGTAGGCCAATATTCCCCCTTCACCCTGCCCATGCGCCGTGTCTGCGTTGTCGTCCATGATCTGAATCCAGCCGCCGGACCCGGATGGGACCTGGCGGTCCGGGCGGCCCGCGCTGGGGCCGAGGCAATCCTGCTCCACACCGCCGAAACCGGCGTGGAATTTCGTCAGGCCTTGGCGAATCATGCGGCATCGCTTGGGCTCGGGTACCGCGCCCTGGCCGACGCCGCTCCAGCGTCGCCTTTGCCGATCTTCCCCGCCGTATTCGCCCATCAGATCGGCTTGCGGACGGCCAGGGCCCTGCTCGGATTGGACCCTGCGGCGGCGTGGTTTGTCGGCTACCCGGGGCACGCCGCCGCGACGGTGGCGGCGCGCCGGACGGGACTGGGACTGCCGAACTGTCGCCTGGTGCTTGGGCTCACCGACCTGGGCGAAATGAACCGCGATTTGCACGGACGCTTCCCGGACCGTGGTCGGACCGATTTGGCGGCCGATTTTCTCGAGCGAGCGGCGATCGAAGGGGCGGATAATTTGGTGTTGGGTCTTCCCGCAACCGCCGACTGGCTACGTCGCACCGGTTGGGCCCTGCCGGAGACTGCGGTGGAGGATGCGCCCAATTCCGAAGCGTGGCAGGCCTTGGCGGACGGCCAGCCCGGCAAGGATTCGGACGAGCGACTGCGGATCAGTGTCTGCATACCGTTCTACGAGCAGCCGGGGTTTCTCGTTCAGGCGCTCGAACTGCTCGCTGTCCAAACCCAGGCGCCGGATGAAGTCATCGTCATCGACGACGGATCGACGAGCGCCGAAGCGGCCGCTGCTTGGGCGGAAGCCCGCAGTCGCTTCGATCGGCCCGGCTGGGTATTCATTCGGAGCGAAAACCAGGGGCCCGCGGCGGCCCGCAACCGGGCCGCCCGCGAAGCCACGGGCGACGCCTTGGTGTTCTGCGACGCGGACAATCGCTTCGCGCCGGATATGATCGCCCGGCTGGCCCGGGCTCTGGCGAAGAGTGGAGCCGACTGCGTCACCTGTGCTTTTCGAGCGTTTCGCGACCCGCCGGACCCTGGGCTGACCGGCCAGGGCTACGAATTCTATCCGATTGGACCCTGTCTGGAATTGGGCATGGTGGAAAACGATCTGGGCGACACCAATTTCTGCGTTCGCCGCGGCGTATTCCTCGAATTGGGCGGCTTCCCCGCGGACAACCGAGCCGCGAGTGAAGACTGGGAATTCCTCCTGCGCCTCATTCTAGCCGGGAAGCGCTTGGCCACGGTGCCACAGATTTTGTTCGACTACCGGGTGGCGGCAGGCAGCCACGCGCGACGGCAGTCCGGTTTCGATAGCGCCCGGGTGGCCGTGCGACCGGCTTTGGACGCGGCGCCGGCCATCTGGCAGCGGCTTTGGCCGCATCTGGCGGGGATGGTTCGGGATGCGCGAGCCAGCAAATTGGATGCTTGGCTCGAGTCGACCCAACGCGACCTCGCCCGGCTGAGCGCGGAAAACACCACGATCACCCGTTTGGATGAGGCCTTGAAGGTGGAGGCCCGGGATTTGCGCACGGCTCAAGCCACGCTGCAGGCCGCCCATGAGGCGCTCCATGCCTCGCATGTGGCCCTGCACGGCGTCAGTCGGGCCCACCGCGCCCAGATCACCCTCTTGGAGAACGCGGTCCGCACCCGCCATCGCGAGGCGGATGAAAACCGCCGGTTGGCGGAGGAACGCAGCCGCCAGATTGCTGCCCTGACCGAAGCGGCCAACCGGGAGCGTGCCGCGCTCGAAGGCGCGCTCGCGCAGACGAAGGACAAGGTTGCGCGGATGCAGACCTCGTTCTCCTGGCGGGCGACGGCGCCCTTCCGCGCGCTGCGGCGAATGCTCCTGGATCGGCGGAAGCGTCCCGAGGGGGGCGCGGTCGCGCCGCCGCCCGCGCCGGTGTCGCCGCTCACGGATATCGCCATTCAGATCGACGCTCCGCGGGCCTGGCGGCCGCAGGATCGGGCGGTAACGATTCGCGGTTGGTGCTTTGCCCGGGGTACCCACCCGATCGTCGCCCTGCGGGCCCGCGTCGGCGTCCGCACCTATGAGGGGCTCTACGGCCTGGATCGACCGGATTTGCCCATGGCGTTCCCCAGTTGGCCGCAGAGTGGACGCTCGGGTTTCCGGGTCGAAGTCGTCCTTCTCGGAACCGACACCTCAGTCGTGCTGGAAGCGAAGAGCAACGAGGGGGATTGGGCGCCCATTTTCGAACGGAGCCTCGGGTCGACTGGCGGCGAGCCGGCCCCGGGGTCCTATGAGCACTGGGTGCGGACGCAGGATACCCTGGAGGCCGGGGAATTGGCGCGCCTGCGGACCGCGGCCGCGGAGAGGCCGGCCGTCACGATTTCCGTATTGATGCCGGTTTACAACCCACCGCTCGCGTGGCTCGAGCGCGCGATCGAATCGGTGCGGGCGCAGGTCTATCCCCATTGGGAGCTGTGCATCGCTGATGACGCGTCCACCGACGCCGAAGTGGGGCCGCTCCTGGACCGCCTGGCCCGGGGGGAACCGCGGATCAAGGTGATCCGTCGAATGGAAAACGGCCATATTTCGGCCGCCACCAATTCCGCCTTGGCCGCGGCCACCGGCGAGTTCGCGGCCTTGTTCGACCACGACGACGAACTCGCGCCCCACGCGCTGTATTGCGTCGCAGTGGCGTTGGCCGCCCATCCCGATGCCGAACTGATCTATTCCGACGAGGACAAGATCGACGAGCAGGGGGTGCGGTTCGATCCGCACTTCAAGCCGGATTGGAATCCGGAGTTGCTGCGGAGCCAGAACTACATTTCCCACTTGGCCGTTTATCGAACGGATCGGCTGCGGGCCTTGGGCGGTTTGCGAGTGGGGCTTGAGGGCAGCCAGGATTGGGATCTGGCTTTGCGGGTCTCGGAGGCGATTCGACCGGAGCAGATCCGGCATATTCCCCGCGTCCTCTACCATTGGCGCGCCGGCGAGGGCTCGACCGCCCTCCATCTGGCGGAGAAGCCTTATGTCGGCGAGTCGGCCCGGCGGGCATTGACCGAGCACTTTGCCCGATTGGGCCAGGAGGTTCGCTTGGAGCGGACCGTGGGCGGCCACTGGCGGGCGATCTACGCGCTGCCGCGCGAACGCCCGCTCGTTTCGATCATCATCCCGGTGCACAACGCGGCCGACCTGACGCGCCTCTGCCTGGCTTCGATCGTCGCCCGCACCGAGTACAGCCCGTACGAGATCGTGCTGGTGGACAATCGCTCCGACGACCCGGCGGCGCTGGCCCTGTTTGCCGAGGCAGCCCAGGAAGATGGCGTGCGCGTCCTGCGCTACGACGCCCCGTTCAACTACTCGGCGATCAATAATTTCGCGGCCAAGGAAGCCCGAGGCGAGGTGCTGTGCCTGCTCAATAACGACATCGAGGTGATGGCGCCATTCTGGCTGAATGAATTGGTCGGACATGCGCTGCGGCCCGAGGTCGGGGCGGTGGGCGCCCGGCTGTATTATCCCGACCTTCGCATCCAACACGCGGGCGTCATCACCGGGTTGGGCGGAGTGGCCGGACATGCCTTCAAGCTGTTCGAGCGCAGCGAGCCGGGTACTCCGCAGTTTCGCCCGCATTTGACCCAGAGCCTCTCGGCCGTCACCGCAGCCTGCCTGGTCGTTCGGCGGTCGGTTTTCCTTGAGGTCGGAGGGTTGGACGAGCGGGAACTGGCGGTCGCCTTCAACGACGTTGACTTCTGCCTCCGGGTGGCGGCCCGGGGCTATCGCAATGTGTACGCGCCGGCCGCCGAACTCCTGCACCATGAGTCCGCCAGCCGGGGCAACGAGGATAGCCCCGAAAAGGTCCGCCGCTTCCAGGCCGAGATCGAAGTCATGAAGCAGCGGTGGGGCGAACGGCTCCTGCAGGATCCGGCTTACAACCCCAACCTGTCACTCGACTCGGAGGACTTCGCCCTCGCCTACCCGCCGCGGGTGGCGCCGCTTGTCGCTATTTCACACCCCAACCCACCACCCAAACTCCCGGCGTGATCGTCTGCACGTCGCGGAAGCCGGCTCGACGTAAATAGCAGGCGATTTCCGGCACGGTCGAACAGCGGCTTAGGTGGAGCGGCCGCTGGTCGGGTGGAGTGGCGGCGCTCGCCTGAAATACCTTCCAGCCTTCCTCGCTTTCGAGGTTCGCATTGTCGCACATGAACCGGCCGCCGGGCTTGAGCACCCGATAGGCTTCCTTCACGTAGGCGAAGCGGTCCCATTCCTCCAGATGCATGAAGACGACCGTGCAGTAGACCGCGTCGACCGACGCGTCGGGAACGGGCCGCAGGTCGTAGCCGCTGATCGGCGTCAGATCGATATTCGCGCGCCCGGCCAGGCGGTGCTGCGCGTGGGCCAGCATATTCTCCGAAACATCGCAGCCGATCCACCACTTGACCCGGGGGGCGAGCACCTGCCCCACCCGGCCAACCCCGCATCCGATTTCCAGGAATACATCCTCCGGCCGAATGCCAATCGTGATCTCAAGCATTTTTTCCGTAATGCCGGTGGCCCAAGCCAGCTTGGCCTCGTCCGTATATCCGGCCACATGCATCAAGGCCGACGTCTCTGTCCGGGCCAATTCATTCCACACCGATTTATAGTTTGGGCCCGACATTGGGCCCTTGAAACCATCCCATCCGTGTGGGCGCAATCCCGAACAGCGATATTCCTGCCCCCAAACGAGGTTTGAGGCGCGGAAGGGTAAGCCCAACAGAAATGGTCCGACCACGTCTCGAAGAGCGCGCCAGCGCGGCCTCGAAAAGTAATGGTGATTGCGGGTCGACTTCGGATCGCCCGAGCCTATATCGACCACATGAGGTGCTTCTTCGACCTGAACGAATCCGCCCCCCACTTCTGGAGCTACGGGGAGATGCTCAAGGTCGCCGTCCTGTCGCTGCAGCAGCATACCCCGCTCGAACCCATCCTGATCTACGACGGCCGGGAAAATGCGCTCACCCGGTGGATGGACTGCCACGGCGTCGAAATCATCCGGCACCGCTGCCTCCTGTATCCGGAACTCGTGCGGCGGGCCGCGGAAACCGGCAACGGCGCCTACCTGGCCCACGGACCGGGCGTGCTCATCAAGGCCGACTTGCCCGACTTGTGCGCGGCGCGCGGTTGGGCCGACGAGCGCGTGGTCTTTTGCGACTGCGACGTCATGTTTCAGGGCGATCCGACGCCGGATTGGCCGGACTTGGCCGGACGGTGTTTTGCCGCGGGCCCCGAAGAGTCGCCTCTCTTGCCGGATCGCTTCAATACCGGCGTCATGCTGATGGACATGGCCGTCATGCTGCCCCGGGCCGCCGCCTTCCGAAACTTTCTGGCGGAGATTCTACCCGAAGCGGTGAAAATCAGCTGGGACCAGCACGCCTACCGGCTTTTCTACGGCACGAACGACTGGCTGCCCCTGCGGGCCGAACTCAACTGGAAGCCGTATTGGGGCTTTAATCCATCGGCCCGCATCATCCATTTCCACGGGCCCAAACCGTGGATGCGGGCGGACATCGCAGCCGGGCGGGTCGATCCCGTCCACGCCGAACTCGCGGGCGAACCCTATCGGGCCTACTGCGAGCATTGGGACACGTATTTCGCCGAGTCGGTTTGCTGATGCGCGCGGCCTGGAAAGACCGGGGACTGACGGTCCTCGCCATCGCGGCGGTTCTCGGTTTCTACACCTGGACCGCGGAATCGAGCGGGGTGCTGGCGACGCCGCGCGGACAGTTCAACGACTACTACAGCCTGCTCGTCCACGGATTCCAGCACGGGCACCTCTCCCTGGACGCACCGGTGGATCCGGCGATGCTCGCGGCGCCGGATCCCTACGCGTACGCAGTCTGGCGCAATCACGGCTGGATGGTCGACGCCAGCTATTTCCAGGGAAAGTACTACCTGTACTTCGGGGCCGTTCCAGCGGTCCTCGTCCTGTTGCCGTACCGGTTGGCCACCGGATTCGATCTGTCGCCGGCCTTCGCGACCTACCTCATGGCATCGCTGGCCTTTCTCGTCCTGACGGGGCTCATCGTGCGCTGGCGCCGCGCCTATTTCCCCCAGTCGGGGGCGGCGGCGCTCTTTGGCGCCATCCTCCTGATCGGATTCAACCCAGGCGTCCTGGCGGCTATCCGCCGGCCGTGGATCTACGAATTGCCGATCGTCTCGGGCTTGGTGTTCCTGGGACTCATGCTGCATTGCCTGAGTTCGGCCATCGCCCGGCCGTCCGCCCGACGGTGGATGGTCGGAGCGGGGTTGTGCCTGGGTCTGGCCGTCGGTTCCCGACCGCCGCTATTGTTTGCGGGCCTGGCACCGGCCGGACTAGTCGGGCTTTGGTTCCTGGCGGATCGGCGGGCCGGTTCCGAGGAGAGGTCGCCGAGCTGGCGCCGCGCGGCCGTTGGCTTCGGTGCGGCCTTCGGGGCGGTCTTCGCGATACTTCTCCTCTATAATTTCGCACGGTTTGGCCATCCGTTCGAATTCGGCTTCCGCTACCAATTGACCGATCCGCCGGCCAGCCAGCGGCACTTCCTCGATCTGCGCTATCTTCCATTCAACGCGAGGGCCTACTATGGCAACGCGCTCGCCTGGTCGCGCCACTTTCCCTTTTTTCAGATCGACGACGCCGGCAACCGTCCGGCGCATTATTTTCTGAGCGAGTGGGTCTACGGCTGTCTCAAATGGGCTCCGGCGGTCTGGTTTGCACTAGCCGCACCCCTGGCGCTGTGGCGGCGCGAAGCCGGATCGGGAACGATCGCCGCTGTGGTCAGCGTGGTGGCTTTGGCCTATGCCGGGCCGGGTCTCTTCGACCTGCTGATCGAGTCGTCGGCGATCCGCTACACGGTCGACTTCCTGCCGTGCCTTGCCCTGACCGCGGCGCTCGGAGTGTTCGCCCTCGAACGGGCGCTCCCCCGTCGACTGGCCCGGACGGGAATCCAGACGGTTTGGATCGGTTCGGTCCTCGTAAGCGTCGGAGTGGCCGCGATCGTCAGCGTTTCCGCGTATGGGCAGATCATGCTTCATCGGGGGCGCGCTTACTATGAAAGCCTGGCCCGGACGGCCAATGTTCCGGCGTTCTGGTACGAGCGGTTGCGCGATTGGCGCTACGGCCCGATCACGCTCGACCTCGTGCTGCCCAATCAACCGGGGTCGGCCGAAATCCTGGCGCGCACGCCCCGGGCGGCCTGGATGATCGACTACCCAACCGCGGACGCAGTGCGTTTTGGCCTGCGGTTTCTGCCGGACGGAAACACGCTCTGGGGGGATCCGATGCCGGCGGCGGCGGGTAGCCGGCACGTGGTTTCGGCGTCATTCGGCTCGCTGTACCCCGCGGAAGAGCATCCGTATTATTTCAAGCACGCGTTTTCCCCGATGCTGCGCTTGGCTATCGCGGTCGACCTGGACGGACGAACGGCGCTGTCGGGTTTTCGTCCGCTCGACCCCGTCGACTGCCGGGACATTCAAATTGCAGCCGACCCCGCCGAAGCGGGTTGGTTCTCCGGCCGGATTGAGGCAGTCTCGCGCAATCGATTTCGGGTGCCATTGGGCATCGATGGCTCGGACAATCCGGTTCTGCCCGGGTCCGTCGATGCTCGGCTGCGACTGCGCCTCGTTTTTCCGCCGAGCCCGGCCTGGGGCCTGCGCGAACCGATCCTCGTGACCGGCGTCGCCGGCGCCTGCGATGTGATCACGATCATCCATTATGGCGGCGGCCAAATGCGCTTCTGCCTGGATCATTGGGGCCGCGGGCCCGATCAGGAGGGCCCGTTGCTCATGGGAGTCGACTACGCGGCAGTCCACGACGTCGAAATCGCCACGGACGCGTTCGCGCTCTACCATGGCGACCGGCGGCCGACGCGGGCCGGGATCCGCATCCGGATGGACGGCCGGGACGCCCTCGACCTCCACACGCTTCTCTTTCCGGCGGCCCTCACCGAGGCCGTGGTGGGAGAAAATCAGGTGGGCGCCACCGGCGAGCCGCGATTCGACGGCGTGATG